>JBDLIZ010000650.1:0-3524 GCA_039714615.1 Pseudomonadota bacterium
GTTTTCCGTAAAATTGCCACAAACTGAAGTTGGTCCACAACATATTGTGATAATCAACCATCCGGGGCACTATATGAAGATATCCGAATTGGAACTCCCACAGCACCTCTATGCAGAGACAACAAGCCCTTGTGGTGCTGTGGACAAGTTAATTGCACCTGAGATGCTGGTTTCCTGGGCGGAGCAGGGACGTGGTGACGCAATTTACAGATTGTGTCACACGGTCTATGAAAGGAGGTTAGCAAGTATCAATGCGTGGGAAAGCGACCGGATTCAGCAGCTGGAAGAAGAAATGATGGTATCCGGAAATGACGAGGACATGTCCGGGAGCAAGTACATAAACGTAAAGCACTATCACACGACCCGTGAGGATGTCATGAGGGAAGCGGAGCTGAATCGTGCCAGCGTCCAGGAACGTATGACTGAACACCAGGCAGCGATTGAGGAACTTGTAAAAGAGGCCAGGGAGTTCATCTCAGCCTTTACGGCGCAGCAGGACGAGGGCGATATGCTCACATATTTGCTTGTCATCGTCGCCGTTGTCGCTGCAGGTTACGCGTTCTTCTACTGATAACAGCAGGTTGACTGAGCACAGTTCGTATTTTGTTGGGTCAAAAACCAGGGGGTTGATCCGGGACCGGCGCATCGCGTTACCGCGCTGAACGGCTAGACCCGACTGCTCTCCTAGAGAGCTTTGAATATAAGCGCATGCTCCTTTTTTACCTGGGTGCCAAATATTGGAGTTTCATAGTCAGGAATAAGGGCGGCAATCTCTACCCAATCCTCGTCACCTAGATGTTCTGCGATATATGGGTATACATTCATCTCCTCAAACAAAAGATGTGATCTCTGTTGATTTATTAATGTTGATAATTTGTTCCCGAAGTCTGTAATGTCAGGATTTTTACTAACAAGCATAAGCCCGACTGCTGTAACTGCATTTCTGATTATGTCCTCAATTTCTGAGTGATCCTTCATAAGCGTTTTAACGTCTTCGCGGAATTTTCTGTTACTGAGTCCATTTTTGAATATAACTGAAAAGATCGCTTCTTCAGCCGGATGGTGTACACGCTCCGGATGATCCTGGATGTATGCCAAGAGGCGCTGAATCATCGGGTAACTTTTAGAAGACCCGCGGTAGATATCAATCAACAATTGCTCGAGGAGATACAGAATTCTTCTGAGGTCATCGTGATCCCTGTATAGTAATTCAAGTGTCAGTTTCATGAGTAATCAATGCATCAGTATCTCGTTGTGTCAGTGGGATCACAGCACCATAAAATGGAACGCGTGAAAACCGAGTAAGAGTCCATATGCGAAAGTTCAGACACTGTTACACAGAAAAGCCCCGGCATCGCACGGCTTGGCTGGTGGCACCGCCCCACCAAACACACGGCTGTCAGAATTGCCTGACGCCTGTTGCCCGACCATGGTTAGCCGAGGCTTCCGAAGAGTGACTAAACAGTTGCCCATTTACTGGCGCTGGCAAATAAACGATCTTGCCCTATTTCCTCTGTCACCCTCCTAATGAAATTATAGCACCTACATCGAAATCCGTGGATTGACAAGTGGCCTCCGGGTCCCCGTTTTACACTGTGATAAATGACTGGGGTTGGCGTGTGCCGTGCAAAGGCGGCATTTCTCAGTTTGTTCCACCCTACAATTTTGCTTCCGGCCGGAATCGATCGGACAGGTCATGAGGAATTGGCTGAATCCTCCGATGTGGAAACGGAGTGATGTTGCGGCCAGTGAGGTATCGACGGATAAAAGGGGTGGCAACGGATAGCCCTGGACCACCGCGCCACACCGCGCATGCCAAGCGTTTGGAACACGACCTCCATCTTGGTTGCCAATGATTTTGACTATGCGACACTATGTCGCACCCGATTATATTGACGATCGTTATTCTAAGTATGTACAGTATTAATATACCCTTAATTACTGATGCGCTTTAGTGGAGGACAGTCATGCGTGGATTTGTCGAGCAGCTCCGGCTTGCGGAAAAGGCGGCTGAGGACATTTATTTCGCGAAGATTAACCGCGAATTGATCGAAGCCCTGCACAAACGGATGCAGGCTGAGAAAAATTCCTTTCAACCTTCCGATCAATCCAGCGCCGGGCACGGTCGGAAGACAGTCCGGTTGTCATAAAAGAGACAGGCGGTGGCTATTCTGGCATTAACCGCTGCAGCCTTCATTGGCTCGTTGGTCGCCGCTTTCTGGCTTAGAGTAAGCAGTCGGGTGGTACAGAAAGGGGTGCCCTCATGAAATGCTATCCCGATACCTGCGGCGAATGCGGCCGCATCATCCGGGAACTTGAACCAGCTACCCGCGTAATGCAGCAGTACCCCAGCCGGAGACAGTCCCAGAAGATGGCGCTGGTGTGCACCGACTGCAGGCCACTCCATCACATCCCCATTTCTACCTGTAGGGGCTGTAACCGCCCCCTGCGACTGCTCTCAGGTTTTGCAGGGCCATACTGCAGTGATCGCTGCTTCCAACGGGTACGGCATGGCGGCGTTCCTTCTGACTGCACCTGTGAATACTGCGGGAAGTCATTCACCCCGAAGCGTGGTGATGTCCGGTATTGCTCAACCAAGTGCAGGGTGCAGGGTAATCGCAAGGAATCAGCCTGATATTCCAATCACCAGAGCGGCCTTTGTCTTATCATTTGTTCTATCAAGGCGAGAGCGGGGATTTATCGGGAGGGGGCAGTTCCGACCTTGTGGCAGGTTTTTTAAACGTACCAAAGTGCAATATACAGGCCGTGAGTGGCGCCGTATTCTTATGTTCTACCGGGCGTGGGTGAATACAATACCTTCAGGGAATAAGCATGCTGCCCACTATGAAGGCAGTGAGTGCCCGGATCATTTGATCAAAGCCCCGCCCCTGTGACGGGTTTTCTTATGCGTAAATGAAGGCCTGGAATGGACCGAGGCTGTGTGAAAAAGAAAGTGATGTTTGAAAGTGGGACAACACGGTAACTATCAAATTAACGAAGTTTGTTACGTGAGAAGGAGCAAGTAATGGTTAATGATACAAATGTCACCTGGCATGAACATCAGGTAACGCGCAGTAACAGGGAGTCCCTGAACGGTCATAAGGGCTGTGTAATCTGGTTTACAGGGTTGAGTGGCTCAGGGAAAAGCACCATCGCAAACACCCTCGACCACAAACTTCATCAGTGGGGTAACCGCAGTATGGTTCTGGATGGAGACAATGTACGTCACTCCCTCAATGCCGGGCCGTCAATGCTATTGGATGCGCATGGAGAGGAGTTTGCACAGCGTTTTGGTCTTGGGTTTTCCGCTATAGATCGGGAAGAGAATATCCGGCGCATTGGTACTGTTGCTCAGCTTTTCTCCCAGGCTGGCACCATCGCACTGACGGCCTTCATCAGCCCCTACCGTGTTGATCGTGACCGGGTGAGGAATAACCTCCTCCCGGGAGAGTTTATTGAGGTGTTCGTCGATGCGCCATTGGAAGTGTGTGAATCGAGGGACCCCAAGGGGTTGTACAAGAAGG
>JBDLIZ010000651.1:0-3521 GCA_039714615.1 Pseudomonadota bacterium
CAGTGCTCGACAAGGTGATAGACATTGCCTTCGCACTGCGCCTTGCTGCGAAACACCACAGGGACGCTGAATCCGTAATTATTACATCGATAGAGCACTAATTATTCAATTTCCAGGAGGTCTACATCAGTGACTAGTACCAAGCTCAAGCTGCTGTCTTTCACGGGCAGGACCCGCACCCTTCACCTTAGCTGGTTCGCCTTCTTCATCAGCTTTATGGTGTGGTTCAATCACGCCCCGTTGATGGCAACGATCAAGGACACCTTTGGACTGAGCCTCCAGGAGGTCAAGGCGTTGCTTATCTTGAACGTCGCACTGACCATTCCGGCGCGCATCGTGATCGGCATGCTGGTGGACCGTTACGGACCACGCATTGTGTATTCGGCGCTGCTGTTTATCTCGAGTTTTCTTTGTTTTTTGTTCGCGCTCGCCGACTCTTATCAGACCCTGGCAGTGAGTCGTTTCCTGCTGGGATTCGTTGGCGCAGGCTTCGTCATCGGTATTCGAATGATCGGCGAGTGGTTCCCGGCCCGGCAGGTCGGCTTGGCTGAAGGCATCTATGGCGGTTGGGGTAATTTTGGTTCCGCCGCCGCGGCCATGGCTCTGCCCACGGTTGCTCTGTGGTATGGTGGTGATGATGGTTGGCGCTACGCCATCGGTACCACCGGCGCCATTGCCCTGGTCTATTCCCTGGTCTATTATCAGCTGGCGCGCAACACACCCAAGGGCTCGACCTATTTCAAGCCAAACAAAATGGGTGCCATGGAAGTAAGCAGCAAGGGCGACTTTTTCTTCTACCTGTTGATGAACTTACCCATGTACCTGGCCCTGGGCGTGCTGGCCTGGAAACTCGGTCCGGCCAACCTGGGCATGCTGGGCGGTGCTGTTACTGCCGTCATCTATGCCGGACTGGTTGCACTGTACGGTTATCAGGCATTGCACATCTGGCGCATCAACCGCCATGTCTTCAGGGAAGAGCTGCCGCAGATACACCGCTACAAGTTCAAGCAGGTCGCGATCCTCGATCTTGCCTACTTGGTGACCTTTGGTTCGGAACTTGCCGTGGTTTCCATGCTGCCCTTGTTCTTCAAAGATCTCTTTGAGCTGAGTCTAGTGCAGGCGGGTCTGCTGGCCTCAGGTTTTGCCTTAATGAACCTGGTGGCGCGGCCCGGCGGCGGGTTGTTCAGCGACCGATTGGGTCGTAAGCGGACCCTGACCCTGCTGATCGCGGGTCTGGCCGCGGGCTATTTCATCATGAGCCAGATCACTTCAGACTGGCCACTTGCCCTGGCCGTAGTCGCCACCATGGCCTGCTCCTTCTTCGTACAGGCCGGTGAAGGTGCGGTATTCGCCATCGTACCTCTGGTCAAGCGCCGCATGACCGGCCAGATCGCCGGGATGACCGGGGCCTACGGCAACGTGGGTGCGGTTACGTTCCTTACCGTATACTCTTTCGTTGAAGCATCGGCCTTTTTCCTGGTGATCGCCGGCGCTGCCGTGATCGCCCTCGCCGCGGTGCAGTTTCTGGACGAGCCACAGGGCCAAACCGCCGAGGTGCTGGAAGACGGCACTGTGCAAATGATCGACGTGACCTAAGCGAGGATGGAAGACGATCATGAGCAGCACCCTGCAGATCGACTACGCCGTTCGCAGCGAGGCGGGTAACAAGACCGATAACGGCGATGCCTGTGACGCCCGCGTGCCCGGGGATAGGCAATTGCTGAACAAAGGTGTGACGGCCTGCGTCGCCGATGGCGTAAGTGCCAGCGAGGGTGGACGCGAGGCGGCGCAGGTGTGCGTCCGCGGTTTCTTGACGGATTACTACTCGACCCCCGAGTCTTGGACGGTGAAGACTGCAACGGGCCAGGTGCTGGGTGCGCTGAACGGCTGGCTGTGCGGCCAGGGCCAGCAGCGGTATGACTCGCCCAGCGCCATGATTACGACTTTCAGCGCCCTGGTGATCAAGTCGAGTACCGCCCATATCGTGCACGTGGGTGACAGTCGGATCTGGCTCTATCGCGGTGGCAATCTGGAACAGCTAACACGCGATCACCGCGTCTGGTTGTCTGCCGAGCGCGAGTTCCTGGTGCGCGCCATGGGTGCCGACCCGCATATCGAAATAGACTACCGCTGCCTGGCGGCCGAGCCGGGCGATCTGTTCGTATTCACCACCGACGGCGTGCACGACTACCTGACCCGCAAGGAACTGCGCGAAGTGCTGGGGCGAGACGGTTGCCACCTGCAGGCCTGCGCCAACGCCGTCGTCGACACTGCACTGCAACACGGTAGCCAAGACAACGTGAGCTGTCAGCTGCTGCGGGTGATCAGCCTGCCGGAAGAAAACGAAGGCGACCTCTATCAACGCATTACCGAACTGCCCTTCCCACCCAGTCTACAGCTGGGCATGAAGATCGACGGTTACGAAATCCTGCGTGAGCTGCACGCCGGCAAGCGCAGCGAGGTTTTCCTCGCCCTGGATACCGAATCCGGAGACAAGGTCGTGCTCAAGACACCGTCTGAGAACTATCGCGATGACCCGGAGTTCCTCGACGCCTTTCTGCACGAGGAATGGGTGGGGCGGCGTGCGCATAACGCTCACCTGCTGCGGGTGCTGGAGCCGCGGCGGCGACGCTTTCTCTACAATATCGCCGAGTACGTGGAGGGCGAGAGCCTGGCGCAGTGGATGAAGGACCACGGCCAGGCCAGCCTGGAGCAGGCCCGGGGCTTCGCCGCTCAGGTCATTGAGGGATTACGCGTCCTGCACCGTCTGGAAATGGTTCACCAGGACCTTAAGCCGGACAATGTGTTGATTGACAGCCATGGTACGCTTCGGCTGATCGACTTCGGCTCGATGCGTATCGCCGGCATGGGGGAGATCGACAGCCGGTTGGACCGTGCCCTGCCGCAAGGCACACTCAACTACGCCGCCCCGGAGTGCTTGCAAGGCAAAACCGGTACTCGTCAGTCGGATATGTACTCCCTCGGGGTCATCGTCTACGAACTCCTGACGGGTGCCCTGCCTTATGGAGAGACCGACCGGCCCGCCCCTCGCCGGTACCATAAATACACGCCCGCCCGGCTACATGCGCCCGGCATACCCAGCTGGGTGGATGGGGCACTGGCCAAGGCCGTGAATCCGGATCCGCGCCGACGCTACCAGGCATTGTCCGAGTTCCAGCACGACCTGAAGCATCCCAATCCGGCCTTCGCCGACACCGCCAGGCTGCCGCTGATGGAACGTAACCCGCTGGCCTTCTGGCGCGGGCTCGCCGGCCTACTGTTCATCATCGACCTGATCTTGCTGGTGTTGCTAGTATGAAATAACTATGGATATACTTACTGGCGTAGTGGTAGGGAAGTTCCCGAAAAGAGCATTACGCCATGTCTTGGAATGGTACGGAATGCGCAAAGGGGTTAGATATCACAGAAAATTGAGAGAATATGTTTAGCTTTTCCAGTACAGAATAATAAGGGGTGTTTTATATCATGAATTTTATTAAATTTGCACTCATTTTTCTCCT
>JBDLIZ010000652.1:0-3511 GCA_039714615.1 Pseudomonadota bacterium
CGGCGGACAGTTCCTCTGATGCGGATTGCGGTGCCGGCCTGGATGCGCCCGGGCCAGTGAAGGAGTGGCGCTGTCCCATCAGCGCTGAGGTTCGGGCTGAGCGCCCGGATCTTTCCAAAGGAGAGGCTTGCCCGGAAGTTGCAGGCGCCATAACGAGCACCACTCTGGTATATAGACTGCAAGCGATGCGTGTGTTTCCACCCCTGCTGCAGTCCATTAACAGTTAGGCAGATTCGAGAATAAGTCACGGACCTCAGATCCCGGGGTTCAGGTGGTCGACTGCCTCCGGTAATATGCGCGCGCCTTGGCCCGATTCCCGCACGTCTTCATGGTGCACCAGCGACGTTTGCGGTTTCTACTTTTGTCCAGAAATAACCAGCCGCAATCCTCGGCAGCGCACATTCGAATCCTCGCTGTTTGGTCTGATGCAAGAAGTTGAGCCGCCTTCCATGTGAGTTCTGGAACGAAAGGAAGTAGATCGTCCGGCTGGATTGTCCAATTGAGCTCTACGGCGGTGTCGGCGGTACGAAGATTCATACGACTCATGGCGGCGGCCAAATTCCGGTTGATCTGGTCAATGTCGCTGGCCTTTGGGGTTTTGCTCTCCGATAGAGCTTTAAACGCCCGAAAAAGAGATTCACGGAGGCGTTTCACACGGGCAAGGGACCTGGCTGACGCTCGGCGGTCTTCCAAGCCCTTTTTTTTCAATGCGCGCCCGACCGACGCTGTTAGCCATCCGATCCACACAGCCCACTCAACCATATCAGAATAACTGTCGAACCAATCTTCAGAGCGTTCGGGCGAGAGTCTCCAGTCAACCGTATTGACAAAATCCAGGGTTACATCGTCTCCGTAACGATTTCTGCCGTCGGACCACCGTGTGCGAGCCATGACACAACGATAACTGTTAACACCGTTCATGCCCACTCTTGACAACCTAACCGGTATAGTAGATAGTACCGGTTATATCAATTGGAGGTGTTAGATGATTTTGAGGAGTTGGACTGGTGTTGCAAGGAGTGAGACGATTTCAGAATACGTTCGGTATGTCGAAGAAACCGGGGGAACAAAACTTCTTCAGGCCGATGGAAACCTCGGGTACCAGATAACCACACGTCCCGTTGATCGTGGAATCGAAATCACTGTGGAATCGTGGTGGGAAAGCCTCCATGATATAAAGAGCTTTGCCGGAGACGATATCGATCGGGCGAGATTTTTTCCGATGGACGACAAGCATTTGGTCGTAAGAGGCGAATGTGTCACTCATCACACCGTGGAGCGGCTGTCGGCGCCGAGACCCCGGGTATGAAGCCGGCCCCTCAGCCAATAAGAAAGATCGTGCCGTTGTACGAAGACCGGATGGCTCGTTCCATGGTCGACGAGGCGGAAAAGACAGATTTGTTCACCGTTTGAACACATCAAATCCTGCACCCGGCATAGTTAAACTTGGGGTGGCTTTTGGGGCCGTCTACTTCATATGGGGTTCCACGTTTCTCGCGATTCGATATGCGGTTGAGGGCTTCCCACCCCTTGCGATGACAGCAGTTCGCTGTCTCCTGGCGGGTGGTATTCTCTATGGCTGGTCGCTCCGTAACGGGAGGGTTCACTTCCGTATGGCTGATTGGTTTTGGGTGCTGTTTATCGGAGGTCTCCTGTTTTTGGGCGGGCAGGGTGCTCTAGCGTGGGGAGAAACGCGGATCGACTCGGGCGTCGCAGCGGTGTTCTATGCTTTGACTCCGGCCTGGATGGCGATTCTACAACTGGCAACACCGGGAGCCAGTCCGATTAAACTGTCTTCCATAATCGGAATGGGACTCGGATTCGTTGGCCTGTTTTTGTTGATCGACCCTCTGGCAGCTTTGAATCAAACAAGTATTGACCGGCTTGGTGCCTGGGTTCTGGTCGGGAGTTCGATATCGTGGGCGGTCGGTTCTGCACTGGCCAAGGTTCGCCCCCTTCCGGGTAGCCCGTCTCTCCGTTCCGGCGCCTATCTGCTCGGCGGAAGCGTTGCCCTTATATTTGCCAGCGCGTCAGTGGGAGAGTGGCGCGAATTCGATCCAGGGGCGGCCTCACTGCGTTCCTATCTTTCGGTTGCTTATCTCGCCATCGTCGGCTCTGCCGTCGCCTTCGCAGCTTATCACTGGCTCCTCGAACGCGTCCAACTATCCGTCCTGGCGTCCCACACGTTCGTAAATCCCATTGTAGCGTTGGCGTTGGGAGTGGCGGTTGGAGGTGAGCATTTGTCGCGTGGAACGGGGGCGGCGTCAGCTTCTATAATAGTCGGGGTCGTCTTCATCCTATTCGGCAATAAGCGGGCGCGCCCGAAACCTCGATAAGGTCCCCGGCGCAGCTACAGAATCTTGCCTCAAGGCGGCGCTGGTCCCGTTGCTGGGGCTTGATCAGGTACGATCCATCCTCGACTGGTTTCAGGCTCGCCCTCCTCTTTTGATCCGCTTCCTCTGGGGCATTCCTCGTCTGGGCAGCGCTCCAGCCCTGAAACAGGCGTCGTGCTGCCTAACAGCATTAAGAAGGGCCGGGTCAAGGGCACATAGCAAACCAAGGCAAGAGGCACAGGCGGCCCTATCCAGGCTCTACGCTGCGGCGCCGTCATCGGCTAAGCGTTCGCCTGTGTTGGTAGGTTATATGGTTGTGGCTACTGTTGTGAACTTGCTTGTTCGAACCAAAGGTTGTTTTCAATGAAACGTCGGCTGCTACTCGTATTAGTCGTCTTCGGTTTTGGATTCGGTTGTCGAAGTGGGGACCCGCCGGCGTCTTCAAGAACGCAGTTTCAAGCGGAGTCTGATGCGGCGGCAGAGATCGCGACGAACATCGCGGGCGGATGGAAAATAATGTTCGAGCTCGAAGATGGTACGACCGTCACCAAGCAGGTCTCGATCGAGCAAAACGGAAATGAAGTAACGCTCGGATTTGCGCACAACAGAGCAGTCAGATTTTCGGGCAGCTTGAGCGGCCAAAAGTTGTTTGTGCAAGGTCATGTAATGAATGGCAGCGATGAAATGGTGGAAACCTATAATGCCGTCGTAAGCGAAGATGGACGCGCGATTGACGGCACGATCGATGATCATAACACCGTCACCGGCGAAACATCGCGGGGCGTATTTCGCATGGAACGCGACTAATTCAACAATCGAGCGTCGGGAATTGCTAAATCAAACGCCGCTTTAGAATCCAACATGATTCGTGCTATGAGCGAGGGGAAAGCTAACCATGCGTTGAAGCTGACACCCCGCGGCCGCAGCGTCATTTTGCGCTAATAGCGGCACCACATATGCACTTACGCCCCGATTTAGCGGTTGTCCCAGAATCGGACTGTTCCTTAGGTTCGGGGACAGAAACAACAAACAGAAACACACACAGGTTTTGTGTCGTCTCGCAGATGTGTTGATTTGAAGGCCACGCCGGAGTGGCGGAATGGTAGACGCGCCGGACTCAAAATCCGGTGGGAGCAATCCCATGAGGGTTCGAGCCCCTCCTCCGGCATCCCGCGGGA
>JBDLIZ010000653.1:0-3503 GCA_039714615.1 Pseudomonadota bacterium
TTTGAAAGCTATCTGAATTCAGTTTTTACCCAAAAGGGTGAAGGGTGGGTGGAAAAGCCACTCGAAGGTGTTTGCCGTTTCAGTAGCGGTGGCACGCCGTCTAAGAAGAACAGCAGATATTGGAATGGCAATATACCGTGGGTTTCTGGGCGCGACATGAAATCAACGCGATTGTCTGATACAGCGTTGCACACTTCTCAGGAAGCTGTTAATGAATCCTCAACTCGTATTGCACCTGCGGGGGCGCTGCTGATACTTGTTCGTGGAATGGGTTTAGCACACGGCGCGCAAATTGCCGAGTTAATGGTTCCGTGTGCATTCAATCAGGATATTAGAGCCATCTCCCTTGATCGTGAAATCGTGCCCCGGTACCTTCTTTTTGCGCTACGAACTCGAATCGACTCAAGCGACAATGTTTTAAGCAACGCAGCACATGGGACATTGAAAATCGATACGGAAGGACTAAAGAAGGTGCAAATTCCAATACCTCCATCAGAACACCAGCAGCGGGTTGTTCGCCGAATCGAAATGCTTTTCGAAGAAACCCAACACCTCGAAGCCATCTACCAGCAAAAACTTTCTGCCCTTGCAGAGCTGAAACAATCCCTCCTGCAAAAAGCCTTTGCCGGTGAACTGACGGCTGAACCTGAAATCACCATCAAGGAAGAGGCCGTTGCATGAACGCTAGTCGTGACATCGACTTGATAGACGACCTGCGGGCCATGCCCTCTGAGTTGCCCTGGCTGGAGTTCAAGAAAGATAACTTCAATCCCGAGGTCATTGGAAAGCGTTGTTCGGCCCTATCCAATGCAGCACGTATCGAAGGGCAGGACTGTGCTTACTTGCTTTGGGGGATTGAGGACGGCACCCAAGATATCGTAGGCACATCGGTTAATCCGGATACACAGAAAGTCGGAGGGCATGAATTCCTGCTGTGGTTGGCCCAGCGTCTACAGCCCATCATCGCCTTCAGTTTTCGCAAGGTGAACCATCCCGATGGTCGGGTGGTGATATTGGAGATTCCCGCAGCGACTACCGCTCCAGTGTCCTTCAGCAACATCGCCTATATCCGTATCGGCAGTGCGACACCGAAACTAACCGACTACCCGGAGCGCTACCAGAAGCTGATCGAATGTCTCCGCCCCTACACTTGGGAACAGGGTGTGGCACGACAGTACGCCACCGGCGACGAAGTGCTGGATCTAATCGACTACGCTCAGTATTTCCGTCTCACCCATCAGCCATTGCCAGACAATCGTGCCGGTATTTTCGAGCGGATGGAAGCGGACCGCATAATTCAGCGTGATGTGGGCGAAAAATGGAACATCACCAATCTGGGGGCGCTTCTATTTGCAACACAATTGGACAACTTCGAACCGTCGCTGGCGAGAAAGGCGGTACGTCTGGTGGCCTATGACGGTAAAAATAAAGCAGCGACGGTTACCCACCGCCTGGATGGCAGGAAAGGCTACGCAGCAGGCTTCGAGGGATTAGTAGGCTTCATCAACGACCGGCTACCCAAGAACGAGCATATCGGTGTAGCCCTGCGGGTAGCGCAACCGCTGTTTCCCGAATTAGCCATTCGCGAATTGGTTGCCAATGCGTTGATTCACCAGGACATGACGGTGTCTGGGGCAGGACCACAAATCGAGCTGTTTGAGGATCGGATTGAGATCACTAACCCTGGCCAACCCCTCGTGCAGGCAGACCGCATGATTGATCTGCCACCCAGATCCCGAAATGAGGCACTGGCTTCCTTGATGCGGCGCATGGGCTTCTGTGAGGAGCAGGGTAGTGGCCTGGATAAGGTGATCGCCCAGGTCGAGTTGTTTCAGTTGCCACCGCCGCTGTTGCGTGAGGATGAGGCTTCCATGCAGGTGATCCTATATGGGCCGAGAACCTTTGCCGATATGACGCCGGAAGAGCGTATCCGGGCCTGCTACCATCATGCTGTGCTTAAATTTCTTAGCGGTGAGCGTATGAAGAACGCGAGCTTGTGCAAACGTTTCGGCATAGATTCGAAAAATGCAGCCCAGGCGTCAAACGTCATTCGAAAGGCCGTTGAAGCTGGACTTATCAAGGTCGCGGATCCGGATCACCCTCGGGCGGGGTACATCCCAAGCTGGAGTTAAGAGATTTCTTGATCCAGTTTTGATCGATGTTGCCGGTATAGGTCGAAGGAGGGATGAATATGAAGAAAAATCAAGAAGATATGGAACGTTTCCTATTGTTATATTTCTTGATCGGGTTTTGATTGAGGCGGGGTTAATGGGATGAATGAAGCCGAAACCCGTGCAGAGCTGATCGATCCCGCCCTAAAAGCGGTGGGTTGGGGCGTGGTGGAAGGCAGCCGGGTGCGGCGCGAGGTCATCACCCTTGGCCGGTTGCAGGGGGCAGGGCGGCGCTCGAAACAGGATATTGCCGATTATGTCCTGTTCTATCGCGGCCAGAAGCTGGCCGTGATCGAGGCCAAGCGGCGTGATCTGCCGGATACGGAAGGCGTCGGGCAGGCCAAGAAGTACGCTGAAAAACTCCAGACCCGTTTCACCTATTCCACCAATGGCCTCGGTATCTACCAGATCGACATGCAGAGCGGGGCGGAAAGGTATGTCGAGCGCTATCCCAGCCCCGATGAGTTATGGAAGGCTACCTTCGCGGAAGAGCGTGTCTGGCGTAATCGTTTCGGCGCGGTGCCGTTCGAAGATAAGGGCGGGCAGTGGCAAGCCCGTTATTATCAGCACAATGCGATCAACAAGGCGTTGGAGGCAATTTCCGCGGGGCAGGACCGCATACTTTTGACCCTGGCGACCGGCACCGGCAAGACATTCATTGCCTTCCAGCTTGCCTGGAAGCTGTTTCACAGCCGTTGGAACCTGAGCCGTGAACCGGCCCGCCGCCCGCGCATCCTGTTTCTGGCGGACCGCAATATTCTGGCCGATCAGGCCTACAACTCATTCTCGGCCTTCCCCGAAGACGCCCTGCTGCGGATCGACCCGGCCAGCATCCGCAAGAAAGGCCGTGTGCCGAAGAACGGCAGCATCTTTTTTACCATCTTTCAGACCTTCATGACCGGGCGGGATGCGGAAGGCAACCCCGCGCCCAGTTTTGGCGAATATCCGCCGGATTTTTTCGACTTCATCGTAATTGACGAGTGTCACCGGGGCGGGGCGAACGATGAGAGCAACTGGCGCGGCATCCTGGAGTATTTCTCGCCTGCGGTGCAGCTTGGCCTGACCGCAACACCTAAGCGCAAAGGCAACGTCGATACCTACGCCTATTTCGGGGAACCGGTCTATATCTACTCCCTGAAAGAGGGGATCAATGATGGCTTCCTCACCCCCTTCAAGGTGAAACAGATCGCCACGACGCTGGATGATTATGTCTACACATCAGACGATCAGGTGATCGAGGGGGAGATCGAGGAGGGCAGGCGCTACACCGAAGACGACTTCAATCGAGTTCTCGAGATCAGGGCGCGGGAGAAGTACCGGGTGAGGCTGTTC
>JBDLIZ010000654.1:0-3501 GCA_039714615.1 Pseudomonadota bacterium
CAGTTCCAATATGAACTCATTCGGCCTCATAAAGATTTGTCCGCAGCACAGGTGTTTAAACGTCGCTTTGGTTTCACTGTTAACGGATGCATCACGGAGGTTGCTGATCTACTGGTAAACGGGGCAGCGATTAGAACGGTTGCAGTGGAGTCGGAGGACTCTGAGGCCGTGCTGCACGCAAAGGAAATGCTTGGACTGGGAGAGTATGAGAACGTCAACTATCTGTTGGCGATCAAGCGGATCATCGGAATGGAACCGGTTCCGGCGTAGCAGGCTGAGGGTACTCATTCACACATCTGGCGGAGAGGTTTACAAGGATCATGGGAACTGAGATTGAGCGGAAGTATCTGGTGAAGGAAGGCGCCTGGCGCGAGGCCAACGCAACAAGATATCGGCAGGGTTACTTGAGTACGGTCAAGGAAAGGACAGTGCGTGTGAGAATGATCAGTAACAAAGGCTACTTGACCATCAAGGGCATTACCGTTGGGGCGTCCCGGCAGGAGTTCGAGTATGAGATTCCTGCCGCGGATGCGGAAGAGTTGCTGGACAGCCTGTGCGAGAAACCCCTGATCGAGAAGAACCGTTACAAGGTGGATTATGGCACGCTTGTATGGGAGGTCGATGAGTTTTTCGGTGAGAACGAGGGGCTGATCGTTGCTGAAGTGGAGCTTCAAAGTGAGGATCAGCTATTTGACAGGCCGGAATGGGTGACCGAAGAGGTCACCGAGGATCCGCGCTATTATAACGCCAACCTCATAAAAAACCCCTATTCCAGATGGTAGAGGGATACGTGCTGCCGCTACCAAGCGGCATCTGGAGGTCTACGTCCCCTGAACTTCCGGTTACGACCCAAAGTTGCCGTTTAGTCGATGCTTATATAAACAAAGACTTAACGACAAGAACCGACCCAAACAAGGCATTCAGTAATGTTACAGCTCAGTGGCGCGGTAGTGCCGTGTCCGACTGCAGCCACAGGTTGCCGCAGGTCAATGATGGCGCAAGAATTCCAGAACGCATTCGGTGAACGCCCGAGGTTGTTCCATATGTATGGAATGACCGGCATTGTCTATCACAAAAATAGTAGCCCTCGGGATCGCCTGTGCCAAGTGAGCACCTACTTCCGTGGGAAATAAGAGATCTTCTTTTCCACTTATCACCATGCTCTTTGCGGCAATCCCGGATAGAGCTTCGGTGCAGTCATAACTCGCAATCGCGTTAACCTGATTTCTGAATGCGATTGCGCTTTGAGGGTAAGGATATTCGACCGCATATCGGACCATATCATTCACAGCCGCCTCGTTTTCAAAGAAGCGTGCTGAGAATATCCAGTAGAAGACGTTTTGGACCCATAGCCCTGCGTCCATACCTGTTTCCAAGCACGAGGCCCAATTGGAAAACAGAGCATTATTACGCCTGGAGTTCGAGGCTGATGTTCCGGCAAGGATCAGCTTGTTGATACAGTCAGGGTGGCGTATGGCGAGATCCAGGGCCACAAAGCCCCCCATTGAATGCCCGAGCAGATTGATAGATGACAATCCCAGATGCCTGATAAGCGCAATACAATCGTCCGCAACCTGCTGGATGCTTACCCCAATGTCCTGTGGTTTTGTTCTGCCTACACCTCTGTTATCGAGTGTTATTACGAGATAGTGCCGGGATAGGTCACTTATTATAGGCTGCCAACTCTGGGAGTCACTGGCCAGGCCAGCAACAAGCATTAGTGGTATACCTTTGCCATGAATTTCGTAGTAAAGATCAACGTTATTGATTACCGTGTTCGACATCTCGGAATAATCTCTCAGAATAAATCACTTACTACTGTTGAACCCTAAAAGGGTCCGATATTCCTGGGAAGAATGTGTCCAATAATACTAACATGGACAGTTATCTCCATGATTGGCTTGGAACCCAGACTTATAAAAAGGAACATATCAATACAAGCATTTACTAAAGGACCGGAGACGACCGACCCGGTCATTGGAGCAGCTTACAAAGTACACGATCGCTGGACCGTGATGGAACGGTTACCCAAGACGCCAACCGGAAAGCTCTATCGCAAGGCGCTTCATCTCAAAGCCAATACCGAAGCCAACAGTTGATGTCTGGCTATTCTAAATAGATTATTGGGTGTCAAAATACAAAAGTGTGTAATAGCGGCCGACGCTAAACATGCAAAGGTGTGAAGCCGTCCTCAAAATGGAGAAAAGTAGTGGATATATATTGGAAAATTGTCATATCGATTGTGACCCTGATGGGCCTTATCCTGATCGCCGTATTGCTGAGGAGTGTAGGGATTGTCAAAGAGGAGCATGGAAAGTTGTTTGCCGACCTGGTGACCCATGTGACACTGCCAGCTCTTGTATTCTCTTCGCTGTCGCATGCGACGATCTATCCCGAGTATGCCTTGTTGGCCATTTTGATGGTTGCTGCCGAACTGGTATCCCTGGCCCTGGCATGGGCAGTAGGCAAAAGGCTGAGTCTTGAAAATGCCCAAATGGGCTCGTTTATGCTGGTGTCGGCATTTGGCAGCTCTTCATTCTTGGGGTATGCGCTGATTTCCCAGGTGTTTCCTGGAAATATCGATACGATGACTGAGGCGGTGATCATCTCCGAAGTTGGACTTGTCCCAGTGCTTTTTACAGTAGGCACGATGGTCGCCATCTATTACGGTAGGAGTGACCTGGACAGCCGGGGAAGGTTACTGGCCGCTACGAGTTTTTTCAAATCTCCGCTCTTTTTCTCCCTTGTCGCAGGGGTGTGTTGGTCGATGCTGCAACTGCCCGTGGAGGGTGTACTGATCACTCCGATATTCCACTTCCTGGAGGTGCTCTCTTCTGCCAATACCTTTTTGGTGGCGATGACGGTCGGTGTGCTGCTGCACTTTTCCGGTATGCGCGCAATCGTATGGGTGGTGCTGTTCGCTGTCTTGATCAAATTGATCCTCAAACCACTCATAGTCTGGATGCCGACACAGGCTATGGATCTGCAGGATTGGCAATTGCAGGTACTCGTGCTGGAGGCTGCGATGCCTTCGGCCCTCCTGACCGTCGTGTTTGCCAAAACCTACGGTTGCGATGCAAAGCTGGCTTCCAAATTGATCTTTGCAACCCTTATGGTCAGCAGCATCAGCGTCATAGCGATGTTTGGCATATTGGCGGGTGGATAGCTTGAAACAAAAGGCATATGCCAGAGGCACGAGGTCGATTGGTAACTGTATTATTAAAGATTCATGATGAATACAGACATGATTATCTCCTCACGTTCAGCATGCAAAACATGCTACTTTTGCCCGAGTTGCCATCAGAAGCGCATTGACGTGGTCTAATGGGGAGTGGGCGAAAGAGGAGGTGCTGGCCGCCGCACCCCACTGGCAGCGCGGCTGCTCTGCAAAGTCTCGTTAATTGACTTTCGCTTCCAAAATCCAAATGACCGCAATGAGTATAAGGACGTTCACAGGAATTTGATGGACGACGTGTTTTGGCCGACTCCGGACCTTCAGAG
>JBDLIZ010000655.1:0-3498 GCA_039714615.1 Pseudomonadota bacterium
ACATAGGTGGGCGAGAGGAACAGCAGGATCGTGTGGATATAATCCCATCACCAAGAACAGAAGATTGTTTATTGGTACTGGCTGATGGAATGGGTGGACAGAGTGGAGGAGCCTTGGCCTCTCAAGCCGTTATTGACGTTGCACGTTTGCGTTTTCAAAAAACGTATTCAACCGATCCCCAAACATTTTTAAGCGAGCTTTGCGAACAGGCACACCAGGTAGTTACACGCCTGGGAGATCAAGATGGGCATTCTCCGGGGAGTACCTGTGTTTTTCTCTATTTAGTGGACAAAAAAGCATACTGGGCACATGTTGGAGACAGTCGGCTCTATCTATTAAGAAGAGGGGAGATGCTGCACCGTACACGGGATCATTCCGTAGCCCAAATGCTTGTAACAGAGGGCAGAATGGCAGAGGAAGAGATCAATACCAGTCCGCTTAAAAACCAGTTGTATATGAGGCTTGGAGGTGAACAAAGACCACAGCCTGAATTTGGAGCAACAGAAGCTGAGCATGGAGATATTCTTGCTCTGTGTAGCGACGGATTTTGGGAAAACGTCAACCCAGAGGAAATCTCATCTACTATCTCAGCTGGTGATATAGAAAACGCTACTGAAAACCTTGTTCAGGTGGCTAGAGAACGTGGTGATATATATTGTGACAATATCTCATTAGCGATAGCACAATTGCATAAATCACCGCGAAAGTACGGACTGGAATGGACTCAAAACCGCTAACCGGTTCCGGTGATCCAACTCTCTTTCGAACATGGAGATCGATGCGTCGTATTGACCCTGGACGAGCAGTGTCTCATCAACCCAGAGATGAAATGCACCTGTGCAAGTGAAGGGGCCATTATGGAGGACACTTCTGTCAGCAGAGGCGTCCGCTCCAGGGGATGTGATGGGACTGCTTTCCAGCCGTCTATTGCGCCCCGGGAATGGATCATCGCCAGCCCGGCGTCGGCTACCACTTGCTGTAAGGGTTTTGTATCAGATTGGCGTTGTAATAGCGGGGGTCATTTGTTACCTCATCAGTCACCCAGTCCGGCCTCTCGAATACCTGATCCTCACTTTGTAGCTCTACTTCAGCGACAATCAGACCCTCGTTGTCACCAAAAAACACATCAACCTCCCATACGAAGCCGCCGTGATAAAGCGTGTAGCGGTCCTTCTCAATCAGGGGTTTTTCGCACAGGCTGTCCAGCAATTTCTCTGCATCTTCATATGGTATTTCATACTCGAACTCCAGCCGGGTTGCCCCAACGGTTATACCTTTTACCGTCAAGTAGCCTTTTCCATTAATCGTTCTGACACGCACCGTCCTTTCTTTAACCGTACTCAAATAGCCTTGCCGATATGTTTTTGCGATTGCCTCACGCCATGGGCCTTCCTTTACCATAAACTTACGTTCAATTTCAGTTCCCATGGTTCTTCTGACCCTTCGTTGCAGTAGTGTTATTGAAAGCCATTAGGTATACCAAACTGGCAGGGGTTCCATTCCAATGATTCGTTTGATAGCCAGTGGATAGCTGGTATTCTCATACTCACACAGGCCAAGTATCTCCTTTGTCTGGAGTACGGCCTCTGGGTCCTCGGATTCCACCGCGACCGTTCTTATCGCTGCTCCGTTGACCAGCAGTTGGGCAATTTCCGTGATACAGCCATTAACGGTAAAGCCAAATCGATATTTGGATACCTGTGCCGCGGACAGATCTCTGTGGTTTTGAATGACTTCATTGAGGAATTGCTCAAGTGAATAACTCGACCGGTTGAGTTGGTGGGAAGCAACGCCCAAGGCGGGAAACACCTCGTCGCTCATCGTTTCGACATCCATGGGGAAATCGCCTTTCATTCGAGGCGACCATAGCTCCAATCCCTGTTTCCTTTTCTCCAGAACCTTGATGTCCATCCTGTCGTCACGGATCTTTGTGTTGTTCTCTTTGTTGTCAGCCGACAGGATGTAGATTTCCCGACTCTCCCGATATCTCTCACAGGGGGATAAGCTTCTTATCTTATTCTCAACAAGCCCGTAATTTTGCGCGAATGCGCGAAACTCATAGCGTGGGATGATGGCATTCATTGTCTCATATCAACGATTGGATTTAGAATTTACTCCGATGACAGTGGGTCGATCCATTCCTCTCTTTTTTGCACTAAAAATTCGTCAGAAAGAAGGGTATCAGTAGCGCATTAACCAGATCGATGAAGAAGGCGCACACCAGGGGGACGATGATGAAAGCAAGGTGGGAGGCCCCGTAGCGCTGGGTCACCGCGGTCATATTGGCCATCGCCGTTGGCGTGGAGCCCAATGAGATACCGCCAAAGCCGGCGGAGACTACCGCGGCGTCATAGTTCTTTCCCATGACCGGAAAGACGATGAAGATATTGACCATCACAGCCACCAAGAATTGGACCGCAAGAATGGTGAAGATCGGCGCGGCCAGGTCGACCAAGGTCCATAGCTGCATGCTCATCAGCGACATGGCCAGAAAGGCGCCCAGCGAGATCTCCGCGATCAGTGCCAGGGCAGGGGTGCGGGTCGGCCAGCGAGTACCGGTGATGCGAGGGAAATTTCTTGGCATCAGGTTGGTCAGGATGATACCGGCGAACAGGCAGGTCACGAAGAGGGGGAGTTGGAGCCCCATCTCCTCGATAGCCTCGTTGAGCAGCACCCCCAGGATGATGCTGACGTGGATGGCGAGGATGGCATCGAGGAAGTCCAGATGGCCGATGCCCGCTTTTTTTTGTGCCTCGGACAGACCCACATCCTGGGCCTCCCGCTTCTCCGGCGTTAACTTATGGCGATTGATCAGGAACTTTGCGATGGGACCGCCCATGAGGCTCGCCAGAATCAGACCAAAGGTGGCGCAGGCGATACCGATCTCCATCGCGTTCGACACCTGATAGTCCGTGGCGATACCAGGCGCCCAGGCTATGGCCGTGCCGTGGCCGCCAATAAGCGAGACCGTTCCGCCCAACATACCCACCGCCGTAGGCAGATCGAACAGGGCCGCCACCGAAATGCCGGTCAGATTCTGCACGAACATATAGGCGATGGTAATCACCAGCAGGATGACCAAGGGTTTGCCACCGGCATACAAATCCTTCAGGCTGGCATTGATGCCGATCGTGGTGAAGAAATAGACCAACAGGAAATCCCGCGCCGCCAGTTCGAACTCCACCGCGACACCAGAGGTTGCGTAGACCAGTCCGAACAGGATCGAGAACAACAGCCCGCCGGTGACCGGTTCCGGAATACTGAACTCCCGCAAGAAGCCAACCGCGTCGTTTAGCCGTTTACCCACGAACAGCACGAAAATGCCCAGGGTTACCGCCAGGAAGGGTTTTATATGCAGAATACCATCTTGCATTTCCATCATTGTTACCTCTTAGTATTAATTGATTACCCCTGAAACTCAGCCACTCTTCACTACAGCAAGCGTCGCTAACCGCATGATTGCGAAGAGGTATCTGGGTTGAGATTGTAGGGCCGTCT
>JBDLIZ010000656.1:0-3497 GCA_039714615.1 Pseudomonadota bacterium
GGATAAAGCGACGGCGACCCGGGGTGAGATCGAGCGGCTCGAGCACGAAGCCGACGACCTGAAAAAAGAGATTCGACTGCATCTTCCGAAGAGCCTGTTCATGCCCGTGCCGAGGGAGGATCTGCTCGAGTTGTTGCTCGTTCAGGACATGATCGCCAATCGCACCAAGGACGTTTCGGGCCCGGTGGTAGGGCGAAAGATGCAGATCCCGGCGCCGATTGCCGAGCAGTTTCTCGAATTTCTTGTTTCCGATAAAATCCAGGCGTTCATCGGTCAATATGGAACCCGAAAAAGCGGTGTCCAATTGTTCATTCCCGCCGCTCGTCTGGACCTGGGGTTACAGGCACGTCGCGTACAAGAGCAGTTACGAATCAAGGCGAGAAATCTAGAACTCATCACCTCACTTGCAATTTTTTCGACGATCTTGTTTCTGGTTTCCAGCGGCTTATATCTTCGCACATGTCGGCTCGAGCGGATTCGTCGCAAAAGCGAAGAACGCTTTCAACTGGCTGTAGAAGGCAGCAACGACGGGATCTGGGACTGGGATCTGCAAACCAATCAGGCCTATGTCTCCGATCGTGCAAAAAAGATTCTCGATATCGATGATGCTCCCTCGGATTTAGTAAGGCCCTTTGATCTACTGGAAAGAGGTATGGCCCCCGCCGACCGCAAGACCATCATCGCTCGGTTGAGCGCCTATCTCGTGAGAGGGTATAGCGATCTGTTCCCCCTGGAATACAGAATAAAATTGGCCAATGGACAATATCGCTGGATTCTCCTGCGCGGCAAGGCCCTACGGGATTCTAATGGCCGTGCGACCAGAATATCCGGTTCCATCACCGATATGACTGTGCGAAAAGAAAATGAACTGCTCCACTACCGGGCATTTCATGACGTGTTAACCGGGCTTCCCAATCGCGCTTTACTGATGGACCGATTGCACCAAGGGATACTGAAGGCGTCGAGAGACGGTACCAAGCTGTCCGTCATCATGATGGATATGAATCGTTTCAAAGAAATCAACGATACCCTGGGTCACCACTTTGGGGACCTGTTGCTGCAGCAGATCGCTATTCGCCTCAGTCGTGGATTACGCAAATCAGATACAGTCGGTCGCCTGGCTGGCGACGAGTTTCTCATTTTGCTACCGGGGGATGACGAGAGGCAGGCAACGAGGGTGGTTAAAAAGGCTCAAGGTGCAGTGCAAGAACCGTTCATCCTGGAAGGAAGCAAGGTCAACGCGGGCACCAGTTTCGGCATCGCCGTTTTCCCTGACCATAGCAAGGATCCGCAGCTGCTGCTACGGTATGCCGATATGGCGATGTATAATGCCAAGCGCAGCGGTGGAGGCTTCGCCGTCCATGAGTGTCCTGCTGAGTAGGTTTGACGGCGCACTAATTCCATACCAATGGCGGCTCGTTCATCAATGCAGCCTGTTCGCGTAGCGACAGGATATGATCCTCCCAGTAGCGGGAGCTGTTGAACCAGGGGAAGGCGAGGGGGAATGCGGGGTCCTGCCAACGGGACGCGAGCCAGGCGGCGTAGTGGATCATGCGCAGGGTTCGCAGGGCTTCGAGCAGGTGCAGTTCAGCGGGGTTGAAATCACAGAACTGGGTATAGCCCTCGAGCAGGTCCGCTAACCCGGCGGTCATTTCATAGCGCTCGCCGCAGAGGAACATCCACAGATCCTGGATCGCCGGACCCATGCGGGCATCGTCAAAATCAACGATGTGCGGCCCGTCATCAGTCCAGAGGATATTACCCGGGTGACAGTCGCCGTGCAGGCGAAGACTGCGCACATTACTTGCGCGTTCGAAGCAGAGCCGGATCTGTGTAATGAGATCCTCGGTCAGTGTTTGATAGGCCTCCAGTAGATGCTCGGGGATAAATCCCCTCTCCAGTAGAAAACGGCGCGGTTTGATGGCAAAACTGTCGATATCGAGCGTGGGCCGATGCTCGAAGTCCCGGATTGCTCCCAAGGCGTGGATACGTCCGATCAGCCTGCCCAGCTGTTCGAGGTGTTGCGAGTTGTCCAGCTCCGGCGCATGGCCGCCACGTCGTGGGTAGAGGGCGAATCGGTAAGGGCCGTGGCGGTGCAGGCTGGCGCCCCGGTCATCCAGATGGGGGGGAATGACGGGCAGTTCCTGCTCGGCCAGTGCCAGGGTGAAACGATGTTCTTCAACAATGGCATTGTCGGTCCAGCGGTTCGGGCGGTAAAATTTGGCCACCAGTGGGGCGGTCTCTTCCACCCCGATTTGATACACCCGGTTCTCATAGCTGTTCAGGGCAAGAAACCGGCCATCACAGTGAACACCCATCGATTCAACGGCATCCAGGATATGGTCCGGGGTGAGTCTGTCAAAGGCCTCGGTGGGTGAGATTTCGTTCATTTCGCTCGTTTATCACTGATGTCGTTGGTAGAGGTACATTCTATCATCTCAGCTCGTGGATAAGGTTTGGCTCGAGTTAAATGAATGATGAGCAATACTCGCTGTTGGGTGTAACACGAGGGGCGGGGGCCGCTGGATGCCTCCAGAGGTCTAGCGGCAGATTCACCGGCCCATCGTTTCCCAACCAGATGCCGATTTTTTCCATATTTTGACTTAGATCAATTACACTTGCCGTGTCAATTTGTCACACTTCGACTTTCGTCTAACTTAGGGGAGCAGGTAGGTTATGTCAGAACAAAATAGTCAGTCAATGAAGCAACCAAAACACAACTCGGGGGGCGGCGATGATGAGGAGCGTATCCCAGTGATGCAGCGGGTGCTAGACAATCCATTTTTACTGCTGTTTTTAGGGGTCACTATTCCGACGGTGTTTTACATCATTTGGGGGATTATGGAGATCGTCCAGATTCCCATCGCCAAGTAAACCAGGGGAGACTTCAATGGCTATTCATCCTCCAAGTGAGCGGATCTGGTGGAACGAGTCCATCGCTCGCAGCGAAATCGTATGGATCATCGTGGCCTTTCTCTGGGGTCTGGTGATGTTTTTCATGATGATCTACTGGCACGGTGCCGGTGAGCAAAACCTCTCAAACGAGGCCTACCGCACCACGCCCGAGGCCTTTGCGGCCAAGGCCGAGGCGATGGTCGAGCAGTATCAGGTGCGTGAGGAGGCGGGTATGCCGGTGGTTCATCCGCCCGCGGGTTCAGATGTCTACCTTATCGCTCGCTTGTGGCAATGGTGGCCCATCCTGGAGTTGGAGAAGGACCAGACCTACCGTCTGCATCTGTCGTCCATGGACTGGCAGCATGGCTTCTCGCTGCAGCCGGTCAACATTAATATACAGATTCATCCGAATTATGAAAGTGTGGTTACTCTCACTCCGAATCAGGCCGGTGAGTTTGGCGTCATCGGTAATGAATTCTGTGGCAGTGGCCACCACACCTTGAGCGGTAAGATCTATGTTGTTGATAAATAGGGGGGGGGAACACTAATGGCATCGAATAACGAATATCGCACCTGTCCCGCAACGGGGTTTAAGGTGTATT
>JBDLIZ010000657.1:0-3490 GCA_039714615.1 Pseudomonadota bacterium
GCCGTCGAGCAAATAATGGTGAACGGGTCAAAGGCAACAGGGATCTTGTTAGAGGACGGCCGTTGTTTGGAAGCAGATGCCATTGTGGCCAATGCCGATCTACCCTACGTTTATCAAAAGCTGCTCTCACCCAACGGAACGGCTCAGAAAATGAAGCGCAAGCGTTATTCCTGCTCGACGATCAGCTTCTTCTGGGGAGTTGATAAGCCCTATCCGGAATTGCCGCCGCATGCTCTGTTTTTGACCGATGACTATCGGGGAAATTTCGACAGCATCATCAAAGAGTTGGCCCTGCCGCAAAATCCCAGTCTATATATCCACGCTCCGGCACGGCTGGATGCCTCTATGGCCCCTCCAGGAGAGGATACATTGATCGCCATTGTTCCAGTAGGACACTTAGATGAATCGGGCGAGCAGGATTGGCGACAGATTCGCGATCAGGCGCGGCAAGCGGTTTTTGATCGCCTGGCCCGTTTAGGGATCCATGATCTGGAAGAGCATCTCAAATTTGAGGTGAACTACACGCCGCTCTCCTGGCGTAAACGGTACAACCTGGTGAAAGGGGCCACGCATGGCTTGGGCCATACATTAACTCAGCTTGGATATATGAGACCGCGCAACCGGCATGCGGATTACCACAATCTCTTTTTTGTCGGCGCCAGCACCCATCCTGGCACCGGCGCGCCCACAGCGCTCGTGTCAGCCCGACTGACGGCCGGGCGTTTATTAGAGGAAATGGAGTTTGGTAGAAGTTATATTATCAACAGTAGTCAGCAACTAAGCGCATCTCAGTCTAGCTCGTGGCAAGAGAGGGTCCGTGCCGGGCTCAGAACTGTACCAGGTAGCGATCACCAATGAAACAAATATTAGCTACGACAACATTGGCTCAAACGAAACGAACGGTAGCCATATCACTGATTCCTGGGCTATTACAAATTAATGAGGATATACCCTAACCATCCGGAGCGAATATTGCGCCACCTAAAAAGACGAACCTTTTTCCCAACTTTCAGCTGACATCTTGCAAATGCCCGATGCGATTATTATAGTGCAGGCGCCAGGTCTCCCGACGAGGATGATCCACAAATTCAAAATAGGTCACGCCGGTATTATGGTTCCAAACTTCACAGCGGCGCCAGGGGCCCACATTAAAGATGTGATCAAAGGCTGCTTCGATGACACCCCCATGACAGACCGCGAATACAGTCTCATCGAGGTGGCGTTCAACTAATTCTTCGATGAAAAGACCAACTCGGGTTCTAAAATGGATGAAGGTCTCCCCATCTTCAATGAAAGGTGTTACTGGAGAAAAAGGCCGCTCGCTGGCCCAGTATTCGGCATATTCTAGAGGAAGATCATCATTGGGCCAGGCTGAATGATCCCAGCGATTGTTGCCGATCTCCCGCAGCCGATCATCAAATTGAACGGTTATATCATAGGCTTCACCTAGATACTCGGCCGTTTCTAGGGCGCGGCGCATTGTGCTGGCATAAATGACATTAGTCGTCGGTACTTCTTGGGGCAGCCACTTTCCCAAAGCCGCTGCCTGTCTATTTCCGAGATCTGTCAGCCCTTCGTCGAGGTTGCCACTATCCCATTCAGATAAATTAACATGACTTTGACCATGGCGAATCAAGTATAAGTGCATTGGATTGCTGTACTCCTTCTAATCTCCGTGTTTTCCGGAATTGTGGGTTTCGACAGGTCACCCACATAGTTATCACCGGATCTTTTTGTCTTTTCGCACTGAATAGATCTGGGAATAGTTTATTCCCAGGATCGGCTGAATTCTATGACTTACGACTTCGGAATGCCAGGATAACGAACTTGGAGTTATCGTGAGAAACTGATATTGGGAAAGCTAATTGAACAGAAGGCGCTAATGTTCATCGACCTTCGACAAGACAGAAAGCTCTATGAAAACTGCATAAGGCCTGAAATGGCAATGGCTTGTAACTCATGAGCGCCAGAGGTTTCCTTATTTTGATTACTTTACCGGATTTCTTAACTACAAGGCATCGAGAGGAACGCCAATAATCCGAATCATGAGGGTTTGGGCAAATTATCGGGGGATTTTAAGACAGGGATCATAAACCGAATTATTGGCGGAAGAAGTTAATCAAACCACCAGCCAGTAGTATCTGCACTTGCCTATCAGAGAGGGTATGTTCAGCCAAGTAGGTTTTACTTTGGGTTTTATTTACCGCCGTCACTTGATTGCCCATCTGAATCACTTGGGACAAATCAGACAAGATAAGGATGTCTCCCTGTTTGATGTGGCGGAGATCGTCCGGACGCATGAAGGTTAAAGGCAAAACGCCGAAGTTGATCAAGTTTTGCCAGTGAATGCGGGCAAACCTCCTGGCAATAACAGCCTCCAGACCGAGATAACGTGGTGCCAATGCTGCGTGTTCGCGACTGGATCCCTGGCCGTAATTCTCACCAGCTACGATTAGATGGCCCGTTTCCTGGTAGGCCATCGCCCGCGCGTAGTAGGATTCGTCAAGCTGAGCAAAAACAAATCTGCTGATCTCAGGGATATTGCTGCGAAACGGGAGCACTCTCGCACCGGCCGGCATGATTTCATCGGTAGAAATATTATCCCCTACGACCATAAGTACCGGGCCTTCTATAGTTTCTGACAAGGGCTGGAAGAATGGTAATGGCTTAATATTAGGTCCTTTTACCAGTTCAATACGCTTCACGCCCTTGCTTCTTTAGGAATCGTCTCACTTCCTCGTCCGCTGGGAACACTGTTGTAGTGGCGCCTAGCTCGGCGCCCATGTTGGCAATGACATGCCGATCCATTGCTGTTAGATTCGCTAATCCAGGACCATAATATTCGATAATCTTACCCACACCCCCCTTGACATCGTGCAGCCGCAACATCTCCAAAATGATATCTTTTGCACTAACTCATGGCGGCAATCTACCCATCAGCTTCGCCCCCCAGATTGTTGGCATTTTGAGGTAGAAAGGTTCACCAGCCATAGCCATGGCGACTTCCAATCCACCAGCTCCAATGGCCAGCATACCCAGAGAACCGGCCGCCGGCGTATGGCTGTCGGAGCCGAGCAATGTTCGGCCAGGAACGCCGAAGCGCTCCATGTGAACCGGATGGCTGACCCCATTGCCGGGGCGACTGTACCAAACACCAAACCTCTGACAGGCGCTATGTAGAAAAAGGTGATCATCTGCATTTCTGAAGTCAGCCTGGATCAGGTTATGATCTATGTATTGCGCGGAAAGCTCCGTCTGTACGCGAGACAGTCCAAGGGCCTCGAATTCTAGCATGACCATTGTGCCGGTTGCATCCTGAGTCAGAGTCTGGTCAATCTTCAAGCCAATTTCTGCCCCTGGTTCCATTCGACCACTAACCAAGTGGCTTTCGATCAGTTTCTGGGCCACGTTTTTACTCATGATGCCTCCCATTTCTTAGGAATGCCCTATTGGGTATCAGCGACATGTGTATAAGAAAATTTGCTATGCA
>JBDLIZ010000658.1:0-3474 GCA_039714615.1 Pseudomonadota bacterium
CATTGAAGTTGCCCAGGCGATTCATCGCATAAATCCTCGTTATATAACACCGGAGCTACTGGAGCGTTTCGAGACTGAGCTGGCTTGAAAGCTGTCTCTTCTCCTACCCAACTCTCCGGCACCCACAGCCGCCAACACGTTACAACTTATCTGAGGCAAAAGCAGGGTCCACCCTTTCTGCGGTGTCCTTGCCAATTACCCAATTATTCAAAACTTTCATTCCGCCCACGGACCTGCTGGTTTTCCCGTTCGCGCTCATTTCTTATTTCTTCCTGTAATTTTGTGTACCGATTTCTGGCCCAAGCCACCACCTCTTCATTGTCGTGCTCATAGAGATAGTCAGCCCGCTCTCGCCGGGTCCTCAACGGCGCATCGAAGGCCAGATGGCAAAGTAAATCGAGCGGATCGGCATCGGGATTGTCTGTGGTGGCCGCCAAGTGTTCGAAGTCAATGCCACGTTCCTCCAGTTCTGCCAACACTTCCTCCCGCTGGACAGGATCAGCCCAGCGATCACGCAGTTCATCACTGGATGCAAACAGGGTACGGACCTTTTCTGCGGTGTAGTCAGTGTACTGAACGACCCGGAGCTGTTTGCCATCGGCATCCAGCTCGTAGACCAGATGAGAGGCAATTTCAATGCTGCCGCCATCCACATAATATTTGCGCGGTTCACCTCCACCGCCCTCGCCAGGTCCAGCAGTTGTTTCTCCTGCTTCGTAATCACCCTGTTCTTCTGACTGATTGGTGTCGCTCGTCAGCTCTTCTCCGCGCTGCTCATAACCTTCATGGTCAATGGTGACTTCTTCCTCAACCTCCGGGTATCCGTCAAAATCCGGATCAGCAAAATTCTGGGTAGCGGAGCCGGTATAGTCGATGATATTGAACCAGAGCTTGCCATAATCTTCGCGCAGTCGAGTACCGCGGCCGATGATCTGTTTAAATTCAGTCATTGAGTTGACCACCCGTGCCAGCACTACGTTCTTGCAAGTGGGCGCATCCACACCCGTCGTCAGCAACTGGGATGTAGTCAAAATAACGGGGGTTGTTGTCTCCAGCTCCTGAAAACGACTCAGGTGACCTTTTCCTACCTTGCCTTCTTCAGACGTTACACGGGCGACGTAGTTGGAGTGCTGTTGCACGAGGTCCGCGTTGAGATTATTCAGTTCTCTGCGCATCTCATCCGCATGTTCCTGATTCACACAAAAAACGATGGTCTTTGCAAACCGGTCGGTACGCCTCATGAAATCGCTTAAATGGCGTGCGAAAGCGTGGGTTCGGGCACGCAATGCGATGATTCGCTCAAAGTCTTTGGTTTGATACTCACCATCGGGGATCTCTCGCCCATAGCGGTCGACTTCGCCCTTGCTGGGCCGCCAACCCGCCGCATCGACATCGGCAATCACCCGGTGAACCCGGTAGGGAGCCAGAAAACCATCATCTATGCCCTGGTGCAGGCTGTAGGTGTAAATCGGATCACCGAAATAGCGGTAGGTATCTCGGTTGTCTTCCCGTAACGGCGTGGCCGTCATTCCGATCTGGAACGCCGATTCAAAGTACTCCAGGATTTCACGCCAGTTGCTGTCGTCCCGTGCACTGCCCCGGTGACACTCATCGACAACGATCAGATCAAAAAAGTCTGGAGAAAATTCCTTGTAAAGGCCTGGCCGACGGGCATCCCTGGATATTGACTGATAAATGGCGAAGTACATCTCGCGGCCCTTGCTGATCGTTCCGTTCTCGATCTTGTACCGAGCATCGCCGAAGGGCGTAAAGGTCTTATCCTTTGGATCATCGACCAATACATTTCGATCAGCCAGAAAGAGTATCCGCGGTTTGCGATATTGCCCGGACCGATTCCAGCGCGCATTCCATAGTTTCCAGCATATCTGGAAGGCCACCACCGTTTTTCCGGTACCCGTTGCCATCGTGAGCAATACACGTGGATTGCCCTGAAGGACTGCCTGTACTGCACGATTGATGGCGACTTGCTGATAGTAACGGGGCGAGAAGCCACTGACGTGGTGATAAGGTGACAACAGTGTATCGATTACTTCATCTGGCAAGCCCTCTGCCTGTTGCAGCCGGGCAAATAGTTCTGCGGGTGTCGGGTAGGCGGAAATCGCCTGTTCCTGGCCTGTGAGATAATCGAATTCCAGTATTTCCTTGCCATTCGTGGCATAGGCAAACTTCAGACCGAGGATTTCGGCATAGTCCTTTGCCTGCTGCATACCGAGGCCCGCTTGCGCGGTACGACCGTGGGACACCACTCCCTTAACCTGAATATGCCTGATCTCAGGCAACACTGTTTTTCCCTTTTGGGTAATGGCTCAGCGCTGGCCAACTTGGCCCTCACGAGCCTGTTTCTGGACATGGTTTCATTTAAGAACCTCCTTTCAACTATGCGGTACACGCCCGCGATTTATAGAAAATGAACATCAATGGCACCGCCACGGGCGGACATCTCTGTTCGTCGAGTAGATGCAGGATGGTGCCTGCGGAAATGAATCGATTCCATCATCAGATGAGTTCGGTTCGTTTTGGAAGATGGATCCACGGCTAACAGCCGTTGCGCGTCACAGGATCCGAATACGCTCAATTGCCACTAGTACACGCAGTGGCCACGGTTAAAATCGATCGAGGGCAGCAGTGTAATAACACGTCATCGGACTGTCATCGGGAAATCCGGTCGCAAAGCCGCGCCGTTAATGGGTTTGCCGCCCTCGTCACTACCCCGCTTCGCTGACTAGTGACGAGGGCGCCTTCGGTTCAGGCAAGCCATGCGCCAGGCATTCGCCTGTCACATCGGCTGCATTAGGAAGCTCGGACAGCCTTCGCACAGCCCAGGAGTGGTTTAGCGTCAGCACCATGGCCAAAATTTGGTCATGGTACACCGCTAGGGTAATACAATTGGTTACGTGACAGTCCTAAAGTGAAAGGTGTGTCCAGCGTGTGGACAGCAGGCATATTCCGGGATCTATCGAAAGGGAACCGGCCTGCAATCACTGGCCCAAGTGTTGCCTGGGGCAACAGCTACCGAAATTCGGAAACAGTGAGTTGCTACTGCCTTTCAACCAGTTACGGCACATACTTAAACGACCAAGCGTTCCACGTGGGGACAGATGCCGAGCTCAGATCGGGGGCTTACACTGTGAATGCTCCATTGATGGAGACTTTCAATCAGTTACGCCACAATCATGAAGCCAATGGTGTGCTCACCTGGTGAGCAGGTGTCGATATTCGACACTCGGCGTTAGGCTGCATCAAATCAGAGGGTTACCTGTCATTTTTAATGTTGACTGAGTGGTTACCCGGTAACCACTCTTTCCAATGTGTAATCACCATGACCAAAATTTGGTCATGGTGCGCCGCATCAACATTCAATTAGTTACATCGCGATCTTAAAGTCAGTCATGTGCTTCACGTGGGAGCAGTTGTTGAAATACGAATCCAGTGTCAGACGGTGCCGAACCCCAC
>JBDLIZ010000659.1:0-3470 GCA_039714615.1 Pseudomonadota bacterium
TTAATCAATTATTGATTTAACTCTAAATGTCACTTTGCCACTGCAATGGCTATGGGACGTTGAAATGAGTCACAAATCCTACCCCCACTGTCGGCATTGCCTGATAGCTTATATAAGCAAAGCTAAAGCTGAGTTTTAAAAGGCCGTTAGATTTGCCGCAGCCCCAAAGCAGTAACAACACCAGCGTCAGTAATGCCTGAGAAGATGAGGCAACAATGGAATCGAGTATATTGAACCTGTTCAGATCTGCGGAAAACACCCAATCTTTCGCCGCAGGAGAGACAATTTTTACTGAAGGCACCACCGGCCGTGAAATGTATGTGGTCCTTGAGGGAAGTGTCGATATTCGGGTAGGCAATAAGACGCTGGATGTCACTGGACCAGGGGGGGTATTTGGTGAAATGGCATTAATAGATTCCAGCGCCCGCAGTGCTACAGCAATTGCGAAGGAGGATTGCACGTTGACCTCTGTCGATGAGAAGCAGTTCCTCCGCTTGGTTGATCGGATACCCCTTTTCGCGCTGAACGTGATGCAGATCCTAGCTGGCAGGCTCCGCCGAATGGATTCCAGGCTACAACTTAACTACTAGATTAAGTGATACCGTGGTCGTCGGTACTTGACATGAGACTAGATATTTCAAGTGATTGCAGGTAAGGCATTCCTTTTTATAAAGGGCTAGTGGGGGCTCCTATGCAGGTTGATGGTGAAGTTATGGGGGAAGTGAGAGGGATGTTGCCGGAGGGATGGGCCTCGATGCCTATTCAAATAAGATACCGAGAGGGCCGCAGTTCACGGGGCCGGCTGGTCTTCGTGGGGGGGGGCTATTGATGGGCAAAAAAAAGCCCGTCGATCAGGATGGAAGGTCGGGTGCGAGGGGGGGTAGTCGGGGGGGCTCAGTCAGGGGTCATCAGGCTGGGTGATGTATGGGTGTCGGTGATTCGAGCGAGACGATACGCCTCGATGGGTTGGGATAGTGTGCGGCTTTGAACGTCCATGTCCATGGCAGCGCAGGAGTAGTTGATGGAGTCTCAGAGAGCCAGACTATCAACATAGGAGAATATGCGGATTTATCGGTGCCGGTTAAGAATGCGCGATTTTGAAATATCGTATCCTTTTCTTGAAATGATACCTTTTTCCATAAGGCACCGATGTTCTTTAAGTTCAACGTTTAACCTTTCGTTTCCGCAGATGAAGTTGAGGTTAGTGCTGGCCTCCTTTATCTGATCAGTAAATATGGAAATGAATGTGCTGAGCGTCTCTTGGTCCGGATTCCGGTTAAATAAGGTTACAAGGGGAGTGCGGCCATTCTGGCTGTAGAATACAAGACGATCATGGGAATGGTATATGGCCAGTATCAGAAACAGTCCTGCACACACCCCTAGTATTACAGTCAAAATGTTGGAATTCTGGAGAAGATTGGTAAATCCCGCCAGTCCTGCGGTTCCGGCAAGAACAGAAAATGCTGCCAGATTACGCCAGCTTATTCTCAGTGAGCGAATGGGCTCTGGATCGAGTATTCCAATATGCAATTCATATTCTCTGGCTCGACAGAATGCCCCATCAATTTTGATGGATAAGAAGTGATGGTTAAAGAGTTCAAACGAACATTCGCAAAAGCGAATTCGGTTATGTTGCTTTAATGCAATGTTACATTCCCGGGTGTCGCGTGTCTGCTCTTCAATAGGATCGGAAGGGAGCTGTGAAATAACAATTTCTTCTACGTGCATGTAAAACCAGCCGGGGCAGTCTCGTGATTCACCAGAGCCCGTATTAGAAATAGCAGATTGTTAGTCAATGCCAGTTGTGGATTATGTGGGGAGTGGTGTTCGCACATGGTAAATGGTTTCCAGATTACGGGCCGCACTATGGTATTGGTGTTCAAAGTGGATAAGCTGAGATAGGTTCTAAAAAAACAGCGCCAGACCGGTAGATAATTCCAAATTATGGGTGACCTGGCTCTCTTTTATGATGTCCGACTTGAAGATGTGATCGCGGAAATCGAAATGCCAGGTCAGCCAGTCACGCAGAACAATGCGGTACCCTGTTCCCAGGGTTGTTGTGAAATTGTCTTCACCACCGAACTCGGTGTTGCCCACGCCACCCACCAGATAGAAAGCCGAGTTGAAGGTAAGCCTGGATGTCATGAATACTTCACCTGGAAAGATGTTGTAGCCTAACAGGACGTTGTAATAGGTATAATCGCGTTCCGAATCAGTCAGCAGGCGAACATTTTCTCCGCTCAGTTCCTCGAACGATGTTAGATTGGCCTTGGAGACAGCGTAATTTAGCTGCAAAAAGAAGTCTTCGGTAGCGTGATAGGAAGCATTAATACCGTATACCGGCTCGCTTCCAAAGTCTTCAATATTTAGGATTCCGACATAGGCGCCTACCTCGAAGGATTCGTCGTCGATCTCGGCTTCGGTGACCTCGCGAGGTTTTACTTCGGGGGTGATAACCTGAACAGCGCCGGTTTTACCATCAGCCTCAGCTGCGATTGCGCTATACCCGAATACAGTCAGGCCCGTCCAGCACAGAGATAGTATGACAAGTGTCTTGCCAACAGTTGCCGCAAAACAGGGACGATCTCTGCGCCCTAAAAGAATGTGTTTAAACCGATGCTCCATGAATTTAACCCCACACTGTCGTCGTCTGTTGATACCGAATACCAGCGGTATTCACCTCGTATTACGAAATTACGGCCAATGTAATAATTGGCTCCCGCGCCAAAGCTGATATAGTTTGAGGTTCCTGCATCTTCGATCAGAACCTTTTGCCTGTTATCAAATGAAATCATTCCAGCACCGACTGTCACGAATGGTGTGATGATCCAGTCTGGTATAGGTTCCACAAGGAGGTTGGCACCGTAAAAGTCACTGGTCACCGAATTGTCGAAGATCTGTCCCCACTCGAGTTCTGCACCTGCCCAGCTAAAAGGCCGGTATCCAGCCATGATGCTGACAGTGTTGGCCCCCTCCACCTGTCCTCCGCTAAAGCCAACGCGCCAGCTGGACTTCAGGTAATCACCATGATTGATTTCCGGCAAATCTACCGGTACTCCGGTGGGTTTGAGTGTGTGTGCCAGCTGTGAGGCTTTGGCCCAGCCGGTCTTTTCATCGGCGCTTCTTACTTTGTACCAATTGGTCTTCCGCTTGAGTATCTCGATTGTTTCACCCTGTTCGACTACGTTGAATACAGGGTAACCACGGCCCGGCCCTGTGTGCATTTCAATATATGGCTCTGTGACCTCAAGAAAAACGGAATCTGCCACGTCTGGACTGTCAGTGTCGAACAGATCAAGACACAGGGCCTGTGATGGCAGACAGCTCAGCAACAGCAATGCACATAGAATGTGACTCACGTCATGTAAGTTGCGCATTATCTTATTTCGTATCATGTTAAATCTGTCACGTTATTTGCAGTTAATTTGAATGACGTTACTCCGCAAGGGAACCGCAGTCAGGTGTAATCC
>JBDLIZ010000660.1:0-3467 GCA_039714615.1 Pseudomonadota bacterium
AGGAAAATCCGTTCGGGAAAGACAAGGACGTTGCCGACGACACCAGGCAAGGGTGGCGCTCGGCTGACGGTTTGGTTTGAGAGGGTCACAGGGCCGGAATCCGGCTGATTTAGCCAACTAAGCCACTGCATCAGATGGGATTGACTACGTCTGGCCGCGACATGGCCGGGTTGGTTCGGGGTGGGCGGGGTGGTTGTTCAATGAAAAGGTGGTTTATACTTCCTATACTTGGGGTGCTCGTCGGTCCCGAACACCTTGGCTTTGATGGACAAGGAGCGTTCGAGGCGCTCGCGGGTGCCGGACAGGTCTCCCTGGGCTTGAAGCACGCCGGCCAGCGAGTGAAGCGAAGCGGCGACAGAGGGGTGCTCGTCGGTCCCGAACACCTTCTATACTTTCGAAAAATACCCATAGGTGCGCGCCATTCCCGGAGCGCGAAATCTCTACTGCGTGAGGCACGCCATATTCGGTACAAGCTCTGGACATCGCTTTCACTTCATCTTGCCAGTTGCCTTTGTCGAAATCGGCGGCCAGCAAGTGGCAGGTGTTGTCGTGGAGTAGCGGATACAGGCCAACAACTTGCTGTCCAGCCAGGTGGCGATAGATGACCTGATCGTTTAACTCGCTAAATTGGCGGTGAGTGCAATCAAGGCATTTGATCCTCGGTTTGTTACAGATACCCTGAACCCATTCGTTGTCACAGGCTACGGAATAGCCACTCCGTCCTCGCTGGTTTTGCCAACGATTGGCAAAAATATCGGTGCGGCCACGAAACAGGTTTCTGAAAATCGCTATCTTTTGTTCTGGAGAAAAGGAATCTGAAATGGGAGACGCTGGCTTCGATTTTTGCAGCTCCGCTCTGAGCGCGACGAGCTGCTGCTTTTCCTGTTCAAGATCAGCCAGCCTCGAATCGATAGCGGAGATATCATGAAATTTATCTCCGCTTCGATATTGATCAGGCATGAGCCTGAGGCGGTTTGATCAGCGACTCGGCCGGAATACCCAAGCCTTCGTGGAGCTTCCAGATCATCTTCAACGTCAGCGATCGCTTGTGATTAAGGATCTCGTAAACGCGATTACTTTTGCCGATCATGGGCTCCAGGTCTTTTACGGTTAGTCCCTTGCGTTCCATTTCGAACTTGATCGCCTCAACAGGATCGGGCAAATCCATCGGGAAATGTCTGGCTTCATAAGCCTCAATAAGCGTGACCATGATATCCAGCTTTTCGCCTTCTGGCGTATCTGGTCCAGCCATCATCAGGCTTTCAATTTCTTTTAATGCCGCGCGGTAGTCGGCATCAGTTTTAATCGGTTTGATGTCCATTGCTAATCCTCCGGCAGTTAAATGGTTTGCACATCAATTTTGTCGTATTGCACATGGGTGCCAATAAAGCGGATGTATACAACCCTGTAGGCGTAGTTGATCCACACGACGAGTCGATATTTGTTCCCCGCGATATTGAACACAACACGACCATCTTTAAGGATGCTGGCATTCCCGAAGTCCTGCTTCACCTCGGCAGGTGAACTCCAGTCGGCACGCAAGGCATGACGGTACCAGGCCAATGTTGGCTCCTTTGCATCCTGATATTCCGGGTTATCTTCCCAGAAGGCTTTCAGCGTCGACAGTGCGATAATTCTCATGTACCCGGTATACTAGTCCCAAAATGGGACTTTCGCAACAACTTTTTTGGCCATACGCAGATTTGGCTTAGCATCATCAACCTGTATATCCTATTGAAATAGTGTTCGAATGAGACATTCAGTGCTTACGGATTTGTGGAAAGAATGAAACTTTTCGAAGGAATTTCTGAGCATGGTATTTTTCATGGTATTTTCAATTTACTGTAAAATAAGCGATTGAATATAAAAGATAAAAAAGGCTTATTTACAATCGAGTGGGAGTAGGCCAGATCTGGCACTGGCTGGCACGTGCAAGCAAACTTTTTCATGGTATAGATCTTGGTATTGTGGTGCTCCCTATCAGTGCGGCGATCCAATACCATGCCATGCGTGTCGAACCGTTCATGGTATCGGTGATTGCGCATGCGCCCCGCCGGATTGGGCGGCTGCAGCTGACTGGAAGAATCAAAGGTGCTTAACCGGATCCATATACTGATGAAGTACTCGTACAATCACAATGCCGCGGGCGTGTTTTTTGTAATACAGAATATGGTTTTCGTAAGGGAAGCTGAGTAGCCCCACAGAGAGTGTCTCGCGTGTCGTTCCAAGGTCTGGATTTTCAGCAAGGAGCTGTGCGCGCGATTCCAGGCCGTCAAGGTAAGTATTGGCTTGAGAGACTCCCCACTCCTGGACGGTATAGTCGATGATACCTTCAAGATCACGTTCCGCTTTGTCCGTGAATTGGTAGCGGGGGCTGCGCCTCGCCACGGCTTAGCCATTTACCCGTTTGCGTACTTTTTCGATGACGGATTTGCCATCGCTGACTTTTCCGGCCTGCAGGTCGGCGATACCTTCTTCGATGGACTGCTTCAGATGTGCCTCTTTCAGCGCTTCAAGCTGCGCATATTCAGACGCTGAGATCACCACGGCAACGGGTTTGCCATTACGGTTGATGCCAACAGGTCCGTGTTGTGCGTTGATAAGAACCTCACCGAATTCGCGTTTGGCGTCACTGGCGTTGAGTATTTTCATAGCGCACCTATTTTAATTAAATTAATCATTTTGACCAAATTCTAGTCTTTACAGCACGTCATGTCTAGCTGTGGCTGCATCTGACAAGGCCCATGTCATCAAGTCTCATCACAATGTGGGCGGGCTGCCCGAGGTGATGAAACTGGCCCTAGTGGAACCGCTGCGCGAACTCTTCAAGGACGAGGTGCTCAAGATCGGCGTGGAGCTGGGTCTGCCCTACGAGATGATCTACCGCCACCCCTTCCCCGGCCCGGGCCTCGGCGTACGGATTCTCGGCGAGGTCACCAAGCCCTATGCCGAGATGCCGCGGTGCGCCGACCACATCTATATCGAGGAACTGCGGGCCGCGAATCTCTACGACGAGATCAGCCAGGCCTTCGCCGTGTTTCTGCCGGTTAAGTCCGTGGGTATGGTGGGCGATGCGCGTCGCTACGAGTACGTGGTCTCTCTGCGTGCCGTGAAAACGGTGGACTTCATGACCGCGCATTTCGCCCATCTTCCCTTCGAGTTTCTGGAGACCGTGTCCCACCGTATCATCAACGAGGTGCCCGGGATCTCCCAGGTGGCCTACGACATCTCCAGCAAGCCCCCGGCCACCATCGAGTGGGAGTAGCCGGCACTGGCAGGCAATGTCTGGTACTGGCTGGCAAAAGCAGGCATTGACTGCTTGCTCTACGAACCCCGCAGTGTGGAAAGAGGGGCAGCCCATATATTGCTACCTAGTACTCCGACAAGGTTGTATTGATGGATTCAGTTGGTCTGTCAGCGCTCAGGGCAAGGCACGCCTCGCAGCGAATGGCCGTAGTCCTTTGCAA
>JBDLIZ010000661.1:0-3466 GCA_039714615.1 Pseudomonadota bacterium
GTCTTGCTTTTCAGAAAGAAAGAAATAGTAAAGGAATTCGTTGCTGAGCGCGAAATCGTACGGTTGAGCAACGGCACATGCTTGATTGGTTGAAGCATAAATACCCCATATCGAAAGTTTGCCTATCGTGGCACCGTACATTGCAATTCCAACGGAGCCTGTTGGAAATACCTTGGCACTCGATTTCTCTATTGCATCTTTAGTGATATGTTCTTCGGCGCTCTTTATTGTCTTCGGGCCAAGCTCACCCGTCTTAATCCAAGGTATTGAACCATTGTAGAATTCTGGCGTCTTGCGCGATGGTGTACCGCCAGAACCCCATATAGCAATATCATCGAGAGTTACTGCAACCCAGCCTTGAGGGAGTTGTTCATTTCTCATCCTACGCCGCCAACGCCTCATTCAATTCCCCAATCACATCATCCATCCGCTCCCCAAACAACCGATACATCCGCCCCATCCCCCCTTGGGCATCAAACGGCGCCATATCCAGGTCATCCCGATCCATATGAAACGAGCTGATAATGTGGTCACGGATCATGCGCAACCAGTCCATTTGTTCCTCGTTGAACTTTTCGCCACCGCCGCTATGGTGAGCCATGACCCAGTTCTGGAAGTTGCGTCGTACGGTGTCGGCATAGGGTGAGAGCGTGCCATCGATACCGCAGGCGCGGCGAATCAGTGCAACCAGTGCGGTGAACTCGCTGACGGGTTGTTTTCCCTTGTAGTCATCAAGCAGGCTATAAGCCTGCCAGACGCGTAGTGGGGCTAGGCGTGGCCGGTCGGTCTTTAATTTATCAAAGACCTCCCGGATCATCTCGTAGGTCAGTTCGCTGCGCCGCTGCGGTGTCTCAAAGAAGATGGTCAGCGCCTCGATCTCGTCGCGGTTGGCTTCCAGGTATTCGCTGAAGTCCTGTACCATTTGTTTTGCGTTGTCTTCGGCATCCCCGGCCCACTCGGCGCGCAAGACCTTGTCCAGGTTTTCATGGTCAATGGTCTGTTCCTTGTCGCGGCGAATGCCATCGATCAGTTCGATTAACTCCCCGGTGAAGACGTTTGCTGCATCGTCCACCAGTTCATCGCGCGCCTGCTGGCGGGTATCGTCGCCGGGGTCGCTGACTTCGGGCAGACCGGCGATCTCGTTGGCCCTGATTTCAACGCGGTCCGGATCGATGGCATCAAGCAGGCTGCCAACCATATCGCTGAGTGTGATACCGCCGGCCTTTTCTTTGATGCGCTGTTGTTCGTGGTCGTCGAGTTGCTTGTTGAGGCGGGCGAGGCGGCCGGCCAGTGAGCTGACCGTGTCTTCATCCCGCGCCCCCATCATCACACCCATGGCCAGGTCCTTGAGCGGGACGGAGGGTTTGGTGATGAGTGGCTGGCTGTCGGTTTTCAGGGACTTCGTGACGCCGATGGCATCGACGATCACGTAATGGGTCTTGGCGCTGATGGCGGACGGCGTAACCTTCCTGAGATCGTCATAGTCCAGCGTGCGGGTGCCGCGTCCCTTCATTTGCTCGAAGTAGTTGCGGCTTTTAACGTCGCGCATGAATAGCAGGCATTCCAGCGGTTTTACGTCGGTGCCGGTGGCGATCATGTCCACGGTGACGGCGATGCGTGGGTGATAGTCGTTACGGAACTGCGCGAGGACGGATTTCGGGTCTTCCTTGGCCTTGTAGGTGAGCTTCTTGCAAAATTCATTGCCCTCGGCAAAGACTTCGCGGACGATTTGAATAATGTCGTCTGCATGGCTGTCGGTCTTGGCGAAAATCAGTGTTTTTGGTACTTCCTCACGGCCTGGAAAGATCTCCGGCAATTTGTCCCGGAAGGTCTGGATGACCGTGCGAATCTGGTCCGGGTTGACGATATCCCGGTCGAGCTGTTTAGCCGAATAGGCTTCGTCTTCGTCCTGGTGCTCCCAGCGTCGTTTGCGGGATAGGCGCTCGCGTTTCTCAACCATCTGGTTGGCTGTCAGTGTGCCGCCCTGTTGCGTACGCTTTGTTTCAATGAGGTAGATTTCGTTGCCGACATTCACGCCATCAGCCACGGCCTTTTCGTGATTATATTCGCTGACCACGTTCTTCCGGAAAAAACCGTAGGTGCGATTGTCCGGCGTGGCGGTTAGGCCAATCAGGTAGGCATCGAAATATTCCAGCACTTGACGCCACAGATTGTAGATCGATCGGTGGCACTCATCGATAAAGATGAAATCGAAAAACTCGATGGGTATATTTGGATTGTAGACGACGGGCATCGGCTGTCTGGGTTGCACCATCTGGCCGGGTTGATCTCTTCGGCGGCCTCATCGAATTCCTGATCTTTCAGGAGGGAATACATGCGCTGGATAGTGCTGATGCAGACCTGGCTGTCTTTGGCGACAAAGGACGATTTCAGGCGCTGAACGTTATAAAGTTCGGTGAACTTGCGGTTATCATCGTTTGGCAGATAGGCCATGAACTCCTGCTCAGCCTGTTCGCCGAGGTTTTTGGTGTCGACCAGGAACAGAATACGTTTGGCGTCGGCATGTTTGAGCAGGCGATAAATCGAGGTGATGGCCGTGTAGGTCTTGCCTGAGCCGGTGGCCATCTGTATCAGTGCGCGTGGGCGGTCGTCTTTGAACGATGTTTCCAGATTCTCGGTGGCCGTGATCTGGCAGTCTCGCAAACCGGTATGATCCAGAGCAGGCAGGCTATGCAATCTTCCGCGCAATGTGGCGGGCTTGGTCAGCCATTCCCGCATGCTCTCGGGACGATGAAATGTGAATACCTCACGCGAACGCGGTTTTGGATCATGGCCATCGGTAAAGCGCGTGATAACATCCGTGCTTTCATAGACGAAGGGCAGCGGCGCGTTGTTTTTGACCCATTTGAACACTGCGGCGGCATAACCATGAGACTGCTCTTCGGCCGTTGTGATCTTCTGGCCCCATTCTTCGGGTTTTGCTTCGATCACGCCGACCGCTTGCTTGTCCACGAACAAGGCATAGTCCGTGGGACCAACATCGGTATCGTATTCCCGGACGGCAATACCGGGACCGGCATTAAAATCGATCTTCTTTTTATCCTGAACCTTCCAATCGGCCTGCTCCAGCATCGCATCGATATTGTCGCGCGCTATCTGCTCGGGGGCCTGGTTCCTGGTCGCCATCGTTATTTCAGTCTATTTCTGGTTCTAGTGCGCTCCGTCCGATACAGCGCCCTCTGAACCCGGATGCGAAGACCGGCATCTTTCATAGCATCAGAGTGTACCCAATGGATACACATATATGTAGGAAAAATATGGTTTTCGCCACTGGCAATCGTGATAGAAGGGAGAATTTTGGCGCTGTCTCGATCATTTTCATTAAATAGTACCCATTATTCGCCTCGGCACTGGTTCAGTCTAATTACTTCGTAACTTGTTGATTAGCAGATTAAAGACTGAAGGTCAGGCGATTTTATGAAGCCTCAAGGCCTGTTCCCATGAA
>JBDLIZ010000662.1:0-3459 GCA_039714615.1 Pseudomonadota bacterium
AGCTTGCTCACTTCGGCCGCTTCACCTGCTTCGGCCGCATCGATAAGTCTGCTGTCCAGGGATGCTTCCACCCGGGAGACAGCGCCCCCCAGCAACAGTATCGACACCAGTACTAATAGAGATATTTTCATTGATAATTACTCGCCGTCATCATCCGGACGTTCGGGCAGTTCGTGGGCAATACCATCGTGGCAGTCGATACAGGTCTCACCCTTTGCCAGGGCGCGTTCATGACGTTTGCGCGCGTACCGGTCCTGCTCACTGAGATCCATGGTATTGAAATCATGGCAGTTCCTGCATTCCCGGGAATCGGTCGCGCGCATGGATTCCCATACGCGTTCCGCCAGGTGCAGGCGGTGCGCCTCAAACTTCTCCGGTGTGTCAATTGTCCCCATCACCTTGTGATACAGCTCTCTGGATGCCTCTATCTTACGAATAATCTTGTAAATCCATGGCCTGGGCACATGGCAGTCAGAGCAGGTCGCCTGAACACCCGAAGGGTTTTTGTAATGGATGGTCTCCTTGTACTCCTGGTAGACATTGTCGCGCATTTCATGACAGGAGATACAAAAGGTCATGGTATTGGTGGCCTCCATCGCGGTATTAAATCCACCCCAGAATATAATTCCCGCTACCACGCCCACAAACAGAATTGACCAGTAAGCCGGATTGCGAATCTTGGACCAAAGCGAACCGCCCTTGTCATCATCCATAAGTTATTGCCCCTTTTCGGTTAACATCTTTCCTGGAAGTGTGATGTATTCATTCTTTAGTAATCGGGTGATTTTAACTTCATGTTTTAAGGGTGAACTTGATAGAGATCATTTAAACGAGAAAATAATTGTGGCGATCTGTTTGATTGGGACTGATTCGCAACACCACAATGACACAGCTGACAAACAGGGTTCAGTCTGAAGCTGCCCCGGCCACGGTGGGTCGAGCCGGGGCAGCTGGATACGTCGCGTTAAATAAATGATATATAAAGGAAAAGCAGGCTCATCGTAATGGCGATACCGATGAGCCCCATCACGATTGTGCTGGCATTATTTTTGCGCCAGCCCCGAACTATCCAGTAGCTTTCCAGGCCGATAAAGCCAGCTGCTGCACCGTAGGCCAGAAAGAGTCCCTTGGGTTCAATATTCGTGGACATGATGAACATAACGTAAAAGACAAATGCTACGCCCATCGGTGTCAACGAGAATATCCAGTCCTCTGCCTCGCTTTTATCCCTGCTGGTCGTTAACAATTTGTTAAGCTTGCTTGCACTTCCCATTGATTTACTCCCTGAATGTTAAAACCGGGGGAATTCTAACAAGGGGGTGGGATGAGATAATTGACCCTGGTCAATAAATGATACGGATCAGCTGCTGTGGGTCACGGGTGCTTCATGAAGCTGTAACGAACTGGAAGTACAGCGTTAATTAATTTCTGTTGCTACACTACAGATAGGCCAATCATCGGGGGATATGCACATTATGGAAGGCGTCATAAATATTGTAATTGTGATTCTGATTGTTGTTTGCATCTGGATATACATTCTGTGGAAGAATTCCCGGAAAATGAACGAATCCATTACGCTGATTGCACAACAACACGATCTCGCCAGGCACGATGAGCGTGCACGTATACTATGCCGTGCTCTGCATATCCTGAATCCGCAACTCACGGCAGGCGTTGACTACATCATCAGGCACGACAATCCGGAGCAGGCGCCGTATATTGCCGAATGGCTGACCGATGCTCCCCGGCCTGGCGAGGAAGAAATCAAGTCCGCGATGCTGGAGATCTCTGATATACATCATGAGGAAAAATATGCCGCCTTGCGGCGTGCGGAATACCCCGGTATAGAGGAGCAGCTGGATGCTGCGTACCAGGCGCGTCAGGGGAACAATGCCAGACAGCTCGAGGTGGATGAGGAAATTCGCGCTGTGAAGGAAAAATATCCGAAGACGGACGAGTGCGTTTAGTCAGCGTTTTGCTGTGCACAAAGCGGGAATGTCTCGGCGTCAGATGCCATAGTCTGGCATTGGCCGCTGGTGTAGGTCATTCGGTTGCGGTTCTCACTGGTCGCTCGTTCTTTCTGTTCCATGCCGAGTAATTGCTGTGCCAGATTGCAGCCCTGGGTTTTTCCGCACTGGTTTTCCTTGCCACACACGCGGCGGGCCAGTGTCTCGCAGGGCGAGTAACCGACTATCGGAGCACCTTCCCACTTCTCGGCTTCCGGTAGCGGCTGCTGGCGAGTTTCCGGGACGGGTTCTCCGGGAACGGAAATGCCCTGGTTGATAATAAGGACTGAACCGTCCTGCATTCGGTGGGTCCCGTCCCACAGCGGGGTTGTGACTCCATCCTGTGTAACCGTGGCACGGTTGGTATCCGGGTCCACAGTTACCGCGTCGCCATCCTGTAACCTGAAATTCGGGTCAGCAAGCAGTGTTGAGTGCGTTGGCAGTGCCAGCGCTATAAATAATAAGAAACCTGTTGTGGACTTCATTTTGCACTGCAGCCGGTTGTGTCAGCGGGTGCGGTAACTGTAGTGGCAGGCTACGCAGGCGCTGGTAATACGGTGATAGGCCCGCAGCGTTTCCTGCAGGTTACCCTGCCGGGCGGCTTTTGCGAACTGGGTTGCCGCATGGTGCAGTTCCCACCCGATTTTTCGCATTTCCTTTGGCATGTACCGCCCGGGCCGTATGTCCTCATCCTGGTACTTGGCTAACAGACTTCGGCCCATACCGGTCTCCGCAACCTCTGCAGCAGAGCGCAGATTGTTTTCAGCCAGGTAACGGTTGATTTCGTTTAATACGGCGAGATGATCCAGCATGTCTTCATGCAGTACCTGGCGGGCCTTATCCGGCATTTCGACAAGTGTGCGATAATCGGAAAACTGCTTCTCAAGCACTTCTCCGCTGTCGTCTGTGTCGTCTTCCTGTGACACGCCGGGTACCGCAAATGAAATTAACAAGACTGCCAGCGCTGCCAGCCAGAAAAGCTTATTGCCCGTACGTGGGGTCTCCGATGGAGAGTGGATATTTTTCATAATATTTCTTTTCCTGTGCACCGGGGGTCATGCGATATACCGTGCTCCTTCTAAATATATCACGAATAACTGGCGATTCGCCCGGCCAGTGTGGCCTGCGCAAGCGTCAGGTGGTACTTACTTGATCCAGATCAATTGCGGGGGCTTAATCGGTACTGTCCGGTGCAATTCAATAGCCCGACCATCAATCCGGTACAGGAACGAACATAATCGGGCGAGGACATTTGCTCAGCAGACCTTCTTCCGTAACGTCCATAATGGCGCCGTATAACAGGCCGTGTTTATGACACCCTAAAACAATCAGATCAACATCCAGTCGCTCGGATTCTTTCAGCAGCGTTTTGATGGTTGCACCCTCGACCAGCATTGCTTTGGTATCAATATCCCGATCCCGCAGACATTGTGCGAGTTGCTGCAGAAGCTCG
>JBDLIZ010000663.1:0-3449 GCA_039714615.1 Pseudomonadota bacterium
CCCCCTGGGAGGCCGGTTTGGGTGAGAGCGTCACCGTGCCGACCCTGAGTGGAAGAGTCGATCTCAAGATCCCCTCGGGAGCCCAATCAGGGCAAAAACTACGGCTCAGGGGGAAGGGCTTGCCCGGAAAAACGCCTGGCGATCAATATATCGTACTCAAGATCGTCACCCCAAAACCACGCACGGCCGCGGATCGGGAACTCTACGAAAGGATGGCCAAGGAAATGCCCATGAACCCACGTGCGGCAATGGGGATGTAACCCGCTGTCTTCGCCTCGGTCAGTGATTAAACAACAAAGGGATGGCCTGCGGATAACGCGACACGAAATGAATGGTAATTCCTTCGCGGATATGCTCGGGCACTTCCTCATAGTCGCCACGATTGGCCTCGGGCAGGATAAGTTCTTTTATCCCCACTCGCCTGGCGGCAATCACCTTTTCCTGAATACCCCCTACCGGTAATATCTGCCCGGTCAGGGTCAACTCCCCGGTCATTGCCAGGGATCGTGTAAACCGCCGTCCCCTGGCCAGGGACAGCAAGGCACTGGCCATGGTGATCCCTGCACTGGGTCCATCCTTAGGGGTAGCCCCGGCGGGCACATGAAGATGGATGAAGGCCTTGGCAAAGAAGTTCTCCCTGCATCCGAACCGTTTGGCGTTGGAAACGATATAGCTGTAAGCGATTTCCGCGGACTCTTTCATTACATTGCCGAGTTGACCAGTGAGCTTGAGACCCCGGCTAAGGCTGTGGATATGGTTGGCCTCCACACTCAGGGTGACCCCTCCCATGGAGGTCCAGGCCAGTCCGGTGACCACCCCCACGCCTGATAGGATTTTTTCCTTCTGGAAGACCGGCTTACCGAGATATTCTTCTACATCCTTGGCACGCACATGAATGGGCGGTGTGGCACCTTTGAGCAGTTTGACCACGGCCTTGCGGGTGATCGCCCCCAGGTATTTTTCCAGCCTTCTCACCCCGGCGTCGCGGGAATACTGTTCGATGATCTTGCGTAATGCGGCCTGATCGATACGTAGTTGACCGCGTTTCTTCAGCCCCGCCTTGGCGATGAGCCGGGGCAGTAAATGATTGCGCCCGATCAGCAATTTCTCACTGGCGAGATACCCGGACAGACGAATGATCTCGGTGCGGTCCAGCAAAGGGCCCGGGATGGTGTCCAGCTGATTTGCAGTACAGATGAACAGCACCTTGGACAGATCAAACCTGACATCCAGATAGTGGTCCAGAAATTCCACATTCTGCTCAGGATCCAGCACCTCGAGCAGGGCCGAGGCCGGATCGCCGCGATAGGACTGACCGATCTTATCAAGCTCATCGAGCATGATTACCGGATTCGAGGAACCGGCCTCCTTGATCGCCTGAATGAATTTCCCGGGCATGGCACCGATATAGGTGCGGCGATGCCCCTTGATCTCTGCCTCATCCTGCATGCCACCCAGCGAAAAGCGGTAAAAGTGCCTGCCCAAGGCCCCGGCGATGGACCGACCCAATGAGGTCTTACCCACCCCCGGCGGCCCCACCAGTAACAGGATGGAGCCGGATACCGCCCCTTTCATAATGCCAACGCCGATAAACTCCAGGATGCGTTCCTTCACATCCTCTAGACCCTCATGGTCGCGGTCGAGGATCCCGCGGGCCTTGTCCAGATCCAGAGTGTCTTTGGTTTGTCTGCCCCAAGGCAACAGCGTCAGCCAGTCGAGATAATTACGCGTGACGGCATACTCCGGAGAACCGGTTTCAAGTATGGACAGTTTGTTGAGCTCTTCTTCGATGCGAGTTTGCGCCGGCTCCGGGAGGGTCAAGGCCGGTAGGCGCTCACGAAATCCGTCCACCTCCACGGTCCTGTCATCCTTGGATAGTCCCAGTTCCTTCTGAATAGCCTTGAGCTGCTGGCGCAAAAACATCTCCCGCTGGCCAATCTGCATCTCCTGCTCTACATGGGCACGGATCTGCGCCTGAACCTTGGCCACCTCCAGTTCCTGATGCAACAACACCAGGGCCTTTTCCAAACGCTTGAGGATATGGGTAGCCTCCAATACCTCCTGCAGCTCTTCCTTAGCCGAGGTGGTTAAACTGGCGGCAAAATCGGCGAGGTGAGAAGGGTCATCCGGACCGAAATGCTCCAAAAAGATTTTCAATTCCTCTCCATAGAGCGGATTGAGTGGCAATAACTCCTTGATGGTGTTTATCAATGCCACGGCATAGGCCTTGATCTCGGGCATATCCTTATAGCTGGTCTCCGGGAAATAATTCACTCGTGCCATATATGGCGGCTCGCGAGAGACCCATTGATCGATCCTGATACGCTGCAATCCCGCCACCATGATCTGCAACTTTCCTTCACCCTTGTGTATCTTGTGCACCCGGCAGGCCGTACCCATCCGGTAGAAATCATCAGTGGTGGCCTGTTCCGCTACAGCGGTCTTCACCGCAACCAGGCCCAACACCTTGTGCTGAGATTCCCCCACCGCATCGAGAGTGCTCAACCAGGGCTCGGCATCGACCAGCAATGGCATGGCCTGACCGGGGAAAAACGGTCGGTGAGCCAGCGGCAGAATAGGTATCAACCTCGGCAGGACATCAGCGGAACGCACTAGCCCCTGGCCGGCGGTTGACTCACTCCCGGTTGCGGAGGGTTTTTCGTTATTGTCGATATCCATGATATAGAAGATTAATTTTCGGTTTTGTTTAGGGTCGACTAGCATTTATCCAGCTTGTCAGGCCCTTAGAAGCCATCTTAGAACGGCATCTAAGGCGTGGTGCGTCAATTTACAATGTGGGTCTGATGTTACCTACCTTTGAGTTTCTATCACCCAGCTTGAAAAACGAGCATCCATCACGATTCAAGCCCTAATTGACCGGATGATAGTGGGTCTACAGAATCCCACTAACGTTATTGGTGAAGTTCCTAAGTCACTGATTTCCAGCCCGTTCACTCAGGATGAATGCCTTGGTATCAAATTTGCCCAATTATAATTGAATCTAACTTTTATGGATACGAAGTGGACGAGCAACCAGACGACAACATTTCGATAATCGCCGCCGAAATTATTCGTTATCTGATGTCCCACGATAAAGCGGCGGATACCTTGAAGGGAGTGGCTCAGTGGTGGATTTCCCGCCAACGTATCGAAGAGTCTCAGCTGCAGGTTCGAAATGCGTTGGAGTTATTGTGTCGGCAGGGTGTGCTCAAGGTGGTTCCTCTGGTAGGTGGAGAGTTACTTTATTCGCTGAACAAGGCACGGGATGAAGAAATTCGCCGGCGGCAATGACCATGAATCCCCCAACAGCTAACAGGATGAACGGCTATCTGGTCAAATATCCCGGGTTCAGCGGGCAGAACATTGATTAATGGCTAGTTTTCGCGCGATCGAGGCGGTTAGCGAGGCCGTGATCCATCAGCTTCGCAGCAATATGCGCCTCCAGGATG
>JBDLIZ010000664.1:0-3442 GCA_039714615.1 Pseudomonadota bacterium
GCGATCCTCGTCATCCTCATAGATAGGCTCCCGGCGGTCGCCTCTGGAGGTGACGTGATAGAGTGCGTTTGAGAATTCGATGCGAATTGGTCTTGCCATTGGTGGAAGATATCATACGGAGAGTCTAAGATATAGACCTGACCCCGGTCCCTGACCCTTCAGGTGCGAATGAGAGATGCGGGACAGAGCGGGAATCGCTGGCGCGCAGCAGAGCAAAATTTCCGACTGCAAATGCCTTATTATATGCTTTTTGCTTTCAATGGGAATCGCTCTGGATGCTCGATTGATTCTTCAGTTAAATCAACATCAATCTCTGGCCAGTAAAAGTGACCTGGAGATTGCTCTTCAACATTGATTATTGACTTAACCGATTGATTTTCAAACCAGGGAAAATCAGTATATGGCATAAATAGCTCTTTGCCATGAGACAGTAACCAAACTCCATGCATTGAGATATTTGTTACTTCAACCGCTAAAGTGTCGTTGCCATGCGCTAATGAGTTCATTATAGTGAACCTCGATAAGTGATTCGATTTCTTTAAGATTTTTTCTAGTGTAACGGTAATTTTTTGCTAACTCAATTTCTGGTTCAAGCCAGAATTTGGCCTCGCCACTTCCTGATATTACATGCACATGCATTCTGTCCTCTTCTCTGGAAAAGAAGAAAAACCTGTATCCACTATCTTTAAATACTGTTGGACTCATATTTTATTCAGCATATATCGTACTAGACATTAATATCCCTACATAAATCTGCCGCATACTTTGTATCTGGAAGTTCAAAGAAAGAGCGGATTCGTTTGGTTTGGCATTGCAAAGAAGCTAATGCAGAGTATAAGCGTTTTTTTAAATCCAGTTTATTTTGCACTGGCTGTTTTCCAATACGATTGACTTTAATTTCGTCCCAAACCTGCTCATCCGGATTGTATTCTGGCGCATGTCGCGGAAGAAAAAAATTCGAATCCGCTTTCTATGTGCTCGAACAAAATCCCGCACTAATTTTGAACCGTGAAATGAAGCATGATCGAGCAGTAAAATCAAAGGGCGTGTTCGCCCTTGGAGCAGTTGTTTCAGAAAACCAATAAAACGTTGAGAATTGATGTTCTCTTCAGTGGCACTGTAACGCAGGCTTCCTTGTGCAGAGACGGTGGATAGGACGTTGTAGTTTCCACGTTGATCGGTGGCGGGGACTTCCGGGGTTTTTCCTCGTTCTCCCCAAGTCCGTCCGTAGCGTGTCGATACCCCCACGCCGGTTTCATCCTCAAACGCGATCTCAGCGTCGATGTTCTTCGCCAAGCGCCGAATACGCGGGAATTTTTCTTCCAGAAAATACCGAATCTCCTCTGGATCTTGCTCCACGGGCCGGTAATGGGGTTTCTGGTAGCTTAATTCCATCTTTACCAAATGCCGGCTGATCGTACGTTCACTCACCCACACCCCGAATTCATGGTACAACAGCTCAGCTAAAATGGCGCAGTTCCACAAATGGGTGTCATACCCATAGCCATTGGGGGTCGTCTCCAATACCGTCTCTCGCAGCCATAGTTCCATCTCTTCTGTCACTTGGGGTTCTGCCCCGGGGGCTGCCCGGGTCTCCAAGCCTGCCATACCCTCTTTGTGATATTTCCTTAGCCACTCGTAGATGCAACTCCTACTCAGCCCCAAGATATCCACCACCGCTTCCGGATTATACCCCTTCTCTTGCACTGCACGTACTGCGATCTTGCGAATATAGTTCATTACCAAACCCGGGATCTTTCTGCCGTCCTCTACCCATGATTCAATCATCGCTTCACCCCAAAAAAACTAACCTTTGTACTCAGTTCTTTTGACTGTACTTCACGATAATAGCTCCCTCGATCTTTTATCTATCTCTAACCACGGCAGCGATCATTGCCTGTCTGGACGACTCATTGCTATAGTTCTCGACAGCGATGGGGTAATGTCTGGATATTTTTGTCTAGTTCGATAACATCTTAGCGTTTATACGCCGTGCGCAGCATGGCGTATAAACGTCTGTTGGACTAAGCCGCCCTGGCGATTGGCACAGCGCTGGCTCAGTACACCTTACTCAATACCTTCGCCAGTTAGGCGGCGCTAGGGTTATGGTTTATTCGACCTAAATCAGTTACTTTCGATATGATCTGCTCAATAAAAATAGGCTCTGGTAAGTTCGGAAGCAATTTAAATGCTTCGGTGACGTACTTTCTACCCCGGTAGTAGGCTTTCAAATCATTGACGCTGAAGGCGGGGCACTGATTTTGAAGGGCACGGATGAGGACCTGGGATAGATTCACCATCAACATCGCCAGGTTAGCGCTGTTATAGACCGGGGTTGAATTGATCACCATAAAATCTTCCAGGCCCCAGAATTGTTTTGCATCGCGGAAATTAAACTCGATCTGAAAGCGCAGCCGCTGGCTCCGGTTTGCTGATTTGTTTTCACAATGACCACGATATTTAATAGCTCAGCAAATCGTTTGTGCCACAGACACATCTGATAAATACTGGTCTGAATGCCCTGGTCAACAGAGCACGTCTTGAGGTAGTGAGCGGGAATACGGCGATAATCGAGCTTGTGGCCATATTTTCTGCGCCGCCCTCGCCCGGAATAAGGTCCCTGATAGGGGAAGTACAACGCCGCATCACGACGCAGTTTGGACACCAGATGTAACCCCGTCTGTCTCACCATTTGCAGGGCGTCATTGCGGCCAAACGCCCCATCAAATACCATGTACACCACGTTGAGCGGCGTTCCCAAAAGCGCCAACATACGCTTGATCACCCCTTGAACAAAGCGTAGGTACGGTGACAGCTGCACCTCACGCCGGTTTCGGTTGCGGCTGCCCTTCGGACGGCCCCGCTTGCCTGGGCAGGGGGCTTTCGCCGTTTTAGGACAACCTTGTCCCTGTTCTTTGACCACCTGCTCCATCATCACAGGATAGGAACAACGCCGCTTCACACTGATCAGCGATAAACTCAGAAAACATATCCCGGGCACCGCTTTGCCGTACAATGAGGAGAAAAACCGATCCAACCCATGCGTCTTCTTTCCTGACTTAGTCACCACCACCTCATCACCGGCCAGTAAAAGCACATCATCTTCATCCAGTAAGTGGTGCGCAATGATCAACCATTGAACCTTGCCCCAATTCAGCACCGTGGTGAAAAACCGCTGTACCGTTCGGTAGCTGCCTCCCGGCTCGCTCCATCGCGATATCCCCAACATCGTGACGCGTCCTGTCATCGACAACAGCGCTTCGACAATCTTCGTCAAACGACGCAATGTCGTATTGTCAAGGCTATAGCCCAGACAACTTAAAACCATCATAATATCGGGCATGGGCGGTTGTGTTTGGGTGTTCAGGATTGGATCGGACAATCCTTAATCCTAACACCTTATGCAACCGTCCTTCTCTTACCCATTTTGGCGAAGGTATTG
>JBDLIZ010000665.1:0-3439 GCA_039714615.1 Pseudomonadota bacterium
TCAAACGGGTCTCTATCCCAGTCAAGAGATTGAAATCGCTGCCTTTGAGTTCGTTGCTGACAAGCAGGTAATAAACAAGGATACCTCGTTCATCGAAAACCAATGAGGCTTCACTCTAGTGCTCTATCAATGTAATTATTACATTGATAGAGCACTAGGAGGCTGTCCGAGAATGAGCCAACCTACTGCGGACAAGGCTGGCTGGCCGGATTCCCCGTTCATTTTCGTTAAATATGGCCAATATTCGCCTCAAATGAACGAAAAATCCGGTTCAGCCAGCCTTGCCCTCGCTATGGTCGCCATTCTCGGACAGCCTCCTAGCAGTCACTATCCAGACCCAGACTAAGCGCTCCACGGGTTCTTTCCTTTGCGCTGAATAGCGCTTCATCTCTCACTTTCTTCGCACTCTCTACTTAATTACTCACGATTTCAGAAAGGTGACAACTGATTGAAGGGCATCCCTGTACGATTATTGTTTCTTGAAAAGAAACTTAGAGGCTATATTTCGGTTGTTTTGCACTAATATATTAGGGCTACTTAACTTAGCCTGACACAACAATAGATATAATAAAATTAAATTAAACCAGTATGTTATAAGTGTTGACGCCAAAATGAGATTCGATGGCCTGATATGTGCGAATATTTTGATGCCATGAATAATAAATTACCTTTGCCCATTCGCTTCGCACTCGATCGACCCATGGCGATAATTGCTTCAATGTTAACAGTGACCGTGCTGTTGGGTGTGATGGCCGCGGTACCCAATTTCTTACCCGCCGGCTCCAGCCCGTTGCCGGTTCTGCGGGTGGATACCGATCCCGAGAACATGTTGCCTCATGATGAGCCGGTGCGGGTATTTCACCAGCAGATGAAGCAGACCTTTCAGCTCCATGACTTGCTGGTGGTTGGAATCGTCGATGAGACCCATCCTGACGGTGTGTTCAATCCCCAATCTCTGCGCAATATCTATGACCTGGCGGAATTTGCAAAGACACTGCATTGGCCCTCAGAGCAAGATTCCGCTGCCAGGATAGGGGTCATCGAGGTGGATCTCCTGGCACCTTCTACCCTGGACAATATCGAGCAAGACGGCTTGGGTACGGTGAGATTTGAATGGCTGATGTCCCAACCACCGGATAGCGCTCAGCAGGCGCGTCAGGTGCGCGACAAGGCCCTGAATCTGCCGTTTTTGAGACAGACGGTAGTTTCGGAGAATGGCTTGGCGCTGTGTCTATATCTGCCTCTGACATCTAAGGACATCAGTTACCGGGTCTATTCCCGCTTGCAGGAAAAGATTGCCACCTTCAAGGGCGGTGAGCGTTATCTTATTACCGGACTGCCCGTGGCCGAGGATGCCTTTGGCGTCGAGATGTTCATTCAAATGGCCATCTGTGCCCCGCTTGCCATGCTGATCATCTTTCTACTCATGTGGTTTTTCTTCCGCAAACCGGTGCTCATTGTCGCACCCATGGTGATTGCCCTGGCCTCGGTGATGATCACCATGAGTTTGCTGGTCGTATCCGGGCACACGGTTCACATCATGAGTTCCATGATCCCTATCTTTATCATGCCCATCGCGGTGCTGGACAGCATCCACATCCTGTCGCGGTTCTTCGATCGCTATCCGCTGGCAAAAGACCGTCGTGATGCCATCACTGCGGTCATGAGTGATCTCCACACCCCCATGCTGTACACCTCGCTGACCACGGCGGCCGGGTTCGCCTCTTTGGCGTTGATCCCCATCCCACCGGTTCAGGTGTTCGGACTGTTCGTTGCTATGGGAGTAATGTCGGCATGGTTTTTAACCATAACCTTCATTCCTGCCTATATCGTGCGCATGCATGAAAACTCACTGCAGTACATGCGCCAGCGCCTTGGTGCTGATCCCGTTATCCGGGGCAGACTCATGACGCGTGTCCTTCGCTGGTTGGGCCACGGAACCTATCGATGGAGCAAGCCCGTCCTGCTCATGACCCTGGTGGCCTTGGGGGTTGCGGCCATCGGTATCGGACGTATTCAGATCAACGACAATCCGGTACGCTGGTTTAGCGAGACTCACCCCATTCGGGTGGCGGACGAGGTCCTCAATCAACGCTTCGGCGGGACCTATATGGCCTATCTGGCACTGTCTGCGGGGGCACAGAAAACGGTTGCAGATGCCGGGTTGGAGCTAACAGAGCGGATCCTGCAACAGAGAAACGAACTCGCCGTGCGTCTTCCTCAGGTAAACCGGGTTTTCGATGCGCTGGTCGAAGAGCTCTCTCGGGTGACGCAGACGGGAGCGACCCACTCTGCGCTGCTGAAAGCTTTGGAAGCGTTCATTGCAGGGGGGCTGGATCAGGAGGGATCGGCATCCGATTTTGAGGCCTGGGAGGCGGCCGAGTTGCTCGTGGAGCAGGAGCGCGGGCGTGAGCAGATCTTCAAACAGCCGCAGACCCTGCGATATATCGACGGATTACAGCGTCATCTACTGCGCAGCGGTGTGGTGGGCAAGAGCAACTCAATCACGGATATCGTCAAAACCGTGCACCGAGAGTTGCATCGAGGCCATGCGGATCAGTTTCGGGTCCCGGATTCCGCACCTGCCATTGCCCAGACCCTGATGACCTATCAGAACAGCCACCGCCCCCAGGATCTTTGGCACTTCGTTACCCACGATTACCGGCAGGCCGCCTTATGGATACAAATGAAGAGCGGAAACAATGTGGACATGTCCCGGGTGGTCGCTGAAGTGGATCGCTATTGGCGGGATAATCCTCCACCGTTTTCGCTTCAGCATCGCTGGTTCGGTCTGACCTATATCAACATGCTGTGGCAGGAGCGCATGGTCAATGGCATGCTGGTGGCATTCCTGGGCAGCTTTCTGGTGGTCTTGCTCATGATGCTGGTCCTGTTGCGCTCACTTCTGTGGGCCCTGTTGGGCATGGTCCCGCTCATGGTGACCATCGTTTTTATCTATGGTGTGATCGGCCTGGTGGGCAAGGATTACGACATGCCGGTGGCGGTGTTGTCGGCCTTATCGCTCGGTCTGGCCGTGGACTTTGCGATTCATTTTTTGGTCGCCATCCGCGATCGAATGGGGCGGGGAGAGTCATGGCGCGATACGATAGAGGCGGTATTCGGTGCGCCGGCTCGTGCGATCACTCGCAATGGTTTAGTGATCTCGCTGGGTTTTCTGCCGTTGCTGATCGCACCGCTGGTTCCTTACCAGACAGTGGGGGTACTCATCGCCTCCATCATGCTCGCTTCGAGTGTGGCGACCTTGATTCTATTACCTGCCCTGATCAGGCTGCTCGAACCCTGGTTGTTTAGGGATAAACGACAAAGTTCCGTGATGCTTGATGGCGCGACCTGGAGTGCTGGATACCTAGTCGTGCTCGCATTGGTGGCCCTGAATCTGTTTCATTTTTGGAATATGGCGTGGGATACCTCGGCCTGG
>JBDLIZ010000666.1:0-3434 GCA_039714615.1 Pseudomonadota bacterium
CAATGTACTTGTGTTGCCAACGGAGCTGAAGAAAATCTTCATGGATGAATTAACCGGCGAACTTCATGAGACATCTTTTAACGAGTTAAAAGAACGATTCTGCATGGAATTGCTGGAGAATTCTCTATATTTTGTTGAGCAGGAACCCCCCGGACTTTGAAAAAAGTCAGGCTAAATATCAGGCGATGCTCTAGAAACAGGAGAGTGGGCAATAATCCCCGTCATGCTTTCGTCATAAGCTGCCCGAATTTTTTAAATCTGTACTAGTAGCCCTTCAATAAGATAAATTAGGATGTTAAACTGACTTCTCAATAGACTTGGATAACCTGTTGAGGAGCTTGGAAATGAAAAAACGCTATGTGGTTCGTTTAACGCTGGAAGAGCATGACCAGCTTGAAGACCTGGTAAATCGGGGGCGGGAAGCGGCCTATCGACGTCGGCATGCCCAAGTGTTGCTCCTGGTGGATGAAGGGGAGCATGGCTCCGGCCTGGCCGATTGGGAAGCCGCTGAACAGATCGGTTTTTCCCGGCGAACAGTAGAACAGATACGTGAGCGCTGTGTGACAGAAGGCTTGCACTCGGCGCTGGAGAGACGCAAACGCAGCCGGGAGCGTTCACGGACACTGGACGGTGACGGTGAAGCCAGATTGGTAAGCCTGGCCTGTAGCGATGCACCTCCGGGTCGGTCGCGCTGGACGCTTCAACTGTTGGCGGATCAGCTGATAACACTGGAGGTGGTGGAGTCAATCTCTCATGAATGTGTCCGTCAGGTTTTAAAAAAACACCATAAAACCCTGGCAGAAGCGGATGTGGTGCATACCGGCACAGGGAAACGCCCACTTCGTGTGTCAGATGGAGGCCGTGCTTGAGGTCTATAAAAGGCCTCAAGATCCCCTGCACCCAGTGGTATGTATGGACGAAACCAGTGTGCAGTGTATCAAGGAAGTCCGGCCGCCGATTGCCGCGGAACCGGGGCAGAGCGAACGTTACGATGTGGAGTATGAACGCAATGGTGTTGCACACCTGGTGTTATTTTATGCACCCTTTGATAATTGGCGCCGTATTCAGGTGGCAGATAATCACGCGGCCTGTGAATGGGCTGAAGGAGTACGCCGCCTGGTGCAGGAAGACTATCCGGATGCTGAGCGCATCACACTGGTGATGGATAATCTCAATACCCATACAGGCGCATCATTGTATAAAGCATTCCCGCCAAAAATGGCGAGAGCCTTGTTGGATAAACTGGAGTTTGTTTACACCCCCAAGCATGGCAGTTGGCTAAACATGGCAGAATGCGAGTTCAGTGTGTTGGGGCGTCAATGCTTGGCAAGGCGATTACCTGATATGCAGACAGTAACAACAGAAATAGCAGCCTGGATGAAGGATCGCAACCAGAAGACGTGGCCTGCAGATTGGCGCTTTACTACCGAGGACGCCCGCATCAAGTTGAAGCGTCTTTATCCTAAATTAACAGATTGATGGACTACTAGGAGCCTGTCCGAGAACTACCCGAGGCTGATATAATGGCATTACGTTTTCAAGGGAATAATTATCTCGATGTCTATTCCGTTCAAGAGTGACCCATCCAGCCTCCGTCAGCATCAGCTTTTCCCCAGTAATATTTTTGATTTGTTACCTGAGGATCATGATTGCTTTCTATTCAAGGATCTGTTGAATCAACTGGATACCTCTCGCATAGAAGCGCTGTACAGTCCGAATGGGCAGCACGCCTACCACCCATTAAAAATCATAGGCATTCTGATTTATGGCTATACTCACGGTGTTTTTAGTTCGCGTCAACTGGAAAAACGTAGCAACGAAGATCTATCGTTTATGTTCATTGCAGGAAAAGATTGCCCGAATTTCCGAGTATTAAGTGATTTCCGCAAGGACCATGCGGCATTTTTTCAAGACTGTTTCAAGCAGACCGTGACCCTGGCTATGGAAATGAAGCTTGCCTCACTGGGGCATGTCAGTCTTGATGGATCCAAGTTCAAGGCCAACAGTTCCAAACACAAAGCCATGAGCTACCAGCACATGAAACAAAAGGAGCAGGAGCTCACCGAAGAGATTGATTGCCTGATACGCAAAGGCAGTGCCTGCGATAAAGAAGAAGATGCCAGTTACAAGGACAAAACCGGTTATGAATTGCCCGAAGATCTGACATTCAAAAAGCAGCGTCTGGCTGCGATCAAAAAAGCCAAAGCCGCGCTGGAAGCCAGGGAAGAAGCACTCAACCCGGGCCAGCCCATTGAGGGGAAAAAGCAGATCAGCTTTGCTGACAATGATGCACGCATCATGGGTAAAAAAGGAGATTTTGACTATCGCTATAATGGACAGATCAGCGTAGACAGTGATCACCAGATCATCGTGGGTCAGCACCTGAGCCAGAATGCGAATGATAAACAGGAAGTATTGCGGGGTCTGGAAAGTATCGAGGAAAACGCACAGAAGCTACCGGATACAATGAGTCTGGATAACGGTTACCAGTCGGGTAGCAACTTGGAGGCGCTGGATGAGACCGGGATTGAAGCTTATGTTGCGGTCGATCGTGGCGAAAAAAGTCATCAGACTGAGCTTGAAGATTCCGATCGCCGACTGGTCAAGGCAGACTTTAGATACGACGAAGAACATGACTGTTTTAACTGCCCGGGAGGCCAATGTTTGGAACTGAAAAGGCGAGGCAAGGATGGTCTCTATGTCTATCAGGGTGATGCCAAGACATGTGCCCAATGTCACTATCATGCTCGCTGTTGCCAATCAAAAAGCGGCAAAGCCAGAACGATCACTACGGATCGTCATGAAGGGCTACGACGACAGATGAAGGACCGGATGGCCAAGGAATCCTCGAAGGAGATTTACAAACACCGCAAGACGATTGTTGAACCGGTATATGGTCATATCAAAAATGGTGGTTTTCGGCGATTCAGCGTTCGAGGTAAAATTAAAGTGGCCGGAGAATTTTCACTGGTCTGTGCGGCCCACAATTTCAAAAAGATGGTGAAAGCGCTGATGACAGGATCAATGTGTCCGGGATCCAGAGAAAGGGTGATGGCGGGCTCATAAAGAGAAGGAATAGGGGCAATTATGCGGCAAACACATCAAATCAAGGTCATTTTGTGGTCACGTAATCTCCACTAATGAATAAAACTGGATTTGTCCATACAAAAAACTGACGAGATGAAAAAATGGGCGGTTATGGATGTGTTCTCGGACAGCCACCTAGCCAAGGTCTTCCGCGCAAAAATGCTCGATGCCATCCGGCTGGAGGGACTTGAACTGCCCGACAGATACCCCGAAACATGGGTCGTGGATTGCAAGTCTGTCGGCACCGGCGAAAAGGCGCTGGTCTATCTTGGCCGCTATCTCTATAAAGGCGTGATCCAGGAGCAGGATATTATCGCCTGCAAAAACGGCCAAGTAACCTTTCGCTA
>JBDLIZ010000667.1:0-3433 GCA_039714615.1 Pseudomonadota bacterium
CCAAGTCCTATGGGGGTCTTCGGCTTAAATGAGCGAAAAGTCAAAGTTATTCAAAACGCTGAACCGCATCCGGGAAAAGTGTTGCTTGGTTTTTGGAATCTGTTGCAGGAATCCTGGCTGGAATATCTAGCCCGGAAATCCCACCAGCCGGCCGGCGCTCGAAGCGGCGGGATGCTTCGGTGGTCCCACCCCGGACCGCCGTGAACGACGATCAGCGGTGGCGCAGCGGGATCTCCGAAACTCTCACGGCAGGGACTCTTCTTGCTTGACCCGTCTACGACTGCACGGTTTAGAGTCTTTCTTCCACCTGAACGACCTTGGGAGAAATGCCATGCAGATCGCCAAACCCAACCGTGTACTCCACACCTACACCTGCACCGCCCTCGGAGAAGCCGGGGATGGCGCTCTGGAAGAGTTTACCCCCGGCTGGTACCTTGCGCTGATGGAGTGGTGGGAGGGGGCATTGAATCACTTCCTGGAGACCGGATCGATGGTGTCCGGCAACCCCGACAGCTGACACTCGCCCATTCATGTTTACCATCGGACAGATAGGCAAGCGCTTCGGCATTTCCCGCAGCACATTGCTCTATTACGATGCCATTGGCTTGTTGCGGCCCTCGGGCCGCAGCACCGCTAACTATCGCCTCTACACCGAGGACGATATGCTGCGCTGGCACACCGAGTTCGAACGCCTTTCGCCAGAAGCCCACCAGGATTTCCTGGAGGCCCTGGGCCTTCCCGAGACCGAAATCCGCGACATTCGAAACCGGACGAATTGGCCGCAAGTCTTCGGCGAATAGTCGTTTTGCCAGAACCAAAAAAGCATTCATAGCAGCTTTTCCGGGGCGGTTTCGATTGTCTACCCATAAATGATATAGAAAAATATATCAGACAGAGAAAAAATATGTAAAAGTAGATCAACACTTGAGTCGCCCTCTATAAAAAGATATATTGAAATATATCTAATAGACTGTGCGATATAGAAAAACACATCAAGTGAGCTACGCGATTGAGCATATAGGCAAGACGCTTCGGGACGCTCGTGAGGCACGAGAATTGAGTCAGCGCGCCTTAAGTGCGATGGCAGGCGTGCCGCAAAGCCATATCTCGAAGATCGAGAACGGCGCTGTCGATCTCCGGGTTTCCAGCCTGGTGGCGCTCGCGCGTGTGCTTGATTTAGAGCTGGTGCTCGTACCGCGCAAGGCTACTCCTGCGGTGCAATCGATCGCACGGTCGAGCGCCGCGCCCATGAAGGTGGCTGCCGAGGGGGCCGGGCAGGCGCTCAAAGAACTCAAGCGTATGCAGAATGAGGTGGCGCAGCTTGCGAAAGTGCACCCGAATCTGACTGAGCTGGCGCAGATTCAGCAGCGGGTGCGCGAACTGCAACACGTTGGCATTCCACGGCACGGCCTTGAAGCGCTCCGCAATGTTTCCAATACGTTGAAGGCTTTCAAGAAACATCAAACGAGTGTGAATGCGGTTCTCGACGCCCTTGCTCAGATTAATAAGTTGCGGAATGAGATTGCTCATAGCCTGGACGCAAGCTCTTCCATGAAGGCCGTGCGTTCTGCTTATAGTCTGGATGAGGACGATCATGGCTGATGTGAACGTCCTCAATGTCCTGCTTTACGGTGAGCCGATCGGTACGCTGACTCGTCTTAGTGGCGACCGTACTATCTTTGCTTTTCTCGACAACTATATCGCTGATCAAAACCGGCCCACGCTTGGTCTGCTATTCAAGGATGAATTCGGTGAGTTGATTACGGATTTCCGCCCTTATCAGACTAAGGTGATGCCGTTCTTCTCGAACCTGCTCCCGGAAGGGCAAATGCGTACCTATCTGGCAGAGCGTGCGGGCGTCAATCCCGAACGCGATTTTTTCCTGCTCTGGGTGCTTGGCCGGGATCTGCCGGGAGCTATCACGATTGAGCCTGCCAATGGTGAGGCCTGGCCCTCCGATGCCAACGAAGACGTCGCCGAGAAAGCCAGCAACCAGGACAATGCGCTGCGCTTTTCTCTCGCTGGCGTGCAGCTCAAGTTCTCCGCGATTCACGAAGCGCGGGGCGGGCTGACGATTCCGGCAAAAGGTGTCGGTGGTTCCTGGATTGTCAAACTGCCTTCGCGTGAATTTACAGAGCTGCCTGAGAACGAATATTCGATGATGACACTGGCGCGGATGATCGGTATGGATGTACCTGCGTTACAGCTTGTCGATATTGACACGATCAGGAATCTTCCCGAAGGCATCGGCGCTTTAGAAGGCCAAGCGCTGGCCATTCAACGTTTTGACAGGCTCGATGACGGAACCGCCGTTCACATCGAAGACTTTGCACAAGTCTTCGATGTCTATCCGAAAGAAAAATACGACAAAGCCAGTATGCGCAACATTGCGAAAGTCATCGGAATTGAAGGCGATAATGAAGATGTTGCCGAGTTTATTCGCCGCCTCACCTTTAATACCCTGATCGGTAATGCCGATATGCATCTGAAAAACTGGTCGGTGATCTATCTCAACCGCCGCAATGCCGCCCTCGCACCGGCCTATGATTTTGTATCGACGATTTCCTATATACCGGATGACAAGGCGGCGCTGAATTTTAGTCGAACCAAGCGGTTTGATGGATTCACGGAAGATGAGCTTGTACACCTCGCCGCGAAAGCGTTGTTGCCCGAAAAGCTTGTGCTCGATACTGCCCGTGAAACTGTCGCCTTATTCCACCAGCATTGGAACGCAGAAAAACAGCATCTGCTGCTTACGCCCCGCGTCATTCAGGCTGTTGAAGCGCATCTGAAAAAGATTCCACTTGCGCAAGGCGCTTAGCCTGCCTGTACCGTTCGGCCGAATTCAGCCATCCGTTCTGCCTGCATTCGAAGGAATGTCGTCATCTGCCTGGCGTCAGGCGTACGGCCAGGGCACAGAGCCGGTTCATTTGATCGGTTGGGCTAACGTCCGGAAACTGACCGCCCAACCTTCGTGCCACTTCACGAGCGCAGGGTCGGGCGTGATCAATGGGTCATGAATTTCACCGTACAGACAAACGACCCAGCGGAAGAATGAATGTACGAGCACTCCCGCACCTGGGGCCATCCTTACCTTATATATATATGTGCTCACCAGCGTCGGTCTCGAATGCGCGTGCAGGGGTCATTTCGAGGGAGAGCGAAAGAAGGCCAACGCGACAGTTCTTGGTTTTTCTGGGCCCAGATTTGGGCCCAGAGCGGGTGTCGGGCCCCAACTCGTGCCGCGGAGCGCGGCTAAGGTATCGATTTAATTGGTGGGCGATGCTGGGTTCGAACCAGCGACCCCTGCCGTGTGAATCGTTACCAGGCCCGTTCTGTTTCAGGGACTTGCAGAATATCACAAGAAATTTGAATCACTTAGCCTGTTGCCCGGTATGGCCGGATTACGCGGAATTCCGTTCGTGGCGTGACA
>JBDLIZ010000668.1:0-3422 GCA_039714615.1 Pseudomonadota bacterium
CGATCTGCTGGAAAAAGGAAACGAATCACCCTACCGGGATTTTTTCATCGACTGGAACGCATTCTGGAAAGACCATGGCACAATGGGAGAGAGAGTAAAAGGGGTCAAGTCTAGCAATATATAGTAATACCTGTTAGCAACAATTGTTCTCTGAACCGGTTTAACACACCCATAGCCACCATTTCATGAACTGGACCCTGAGGGCTTCGTAATTGCTAGATAAAGGCCATTGCATAACTTGAAGAATCATTTACTCTGGATATGCCTCGTCAGCTTACTCACATGAGACTGGCGAAAAAGCTAGGAATGCCATATAAATTAATTAAGGGCAATTCATGAATAAAGATCCAGAACCCAAAGCACAAACCTTGCCCAACGGGGTCATGCTGAACGCCTACCCTGACAGCATCGGTAAAAAACTGTCCGACATTGTGGATTTCCTCAAAAGGCCCGAGCTCAAGGATGCGTTTTCACTGTTCTACATCCTGCCCACTTTTTTCAACAGTGACCTCGATCGCGGCTTCTCCATCATCGATTACGATATCAACAATGAACTGGTGAGCCCGCAGGACCTGGACGAACTGCACCAGCTCGGTATCCATATCAAGTTCGACCTGGTGCTCAACCACCTGTCGGTGCGCTCACCGCAATTCGTCGATCTGCTGGAAAAAGGAAACGAATCACCCTACCGGGATTTTTTCATCGACTGGAACGCATTCTGGAAAGACCATGGCACAATGGGAGAGAGTGACCATGTGGTGCCGGACAAGGAACACCTGGACAAGCTGTTCATGAGAAAACCCGGCCTGCCGATCCTGAAAATGCGCTTTCCCGATGGCAGCCTGCAGGCTTACTGGAACACCTTTTATCAAAAAATCGAGTTTGACGAGATCACGGTGCAGGACTTCGCCCACATCGAAGGAATGGATACGCAGGGGGCAAAGGAAATCGCGCACCACATCAAGGTTGTAATGGAGAACAAGGGACAACTGGAATCTGCGGATATGGAAGACATCACGCAGTTCAACGGTTCATTGAGCAAGGATGACCTGATCGCGGCAGTGTGTCACAAGCGTGAATTCCTCGGCCAGATGGATCTCAACGCCCGTTCCGAGCTGGTTTGGGATTTCTACGATGAGACATTGCGCAAGCTCAGCGAGTACGGTGCCAGGATTATCCGCCTGGATGCGTTTGCGTATCTGCACAAAGAGCCCGGTCAGCCGAATTTCTTCAACCGCCCCGGCACCTGGGAGTACCTGGAGCGCTTGCGCGGTATTGCACAGAAGTACGACCTGGTCATTTTCCCCGAGATCCATGCCGAGTACGGCGCCGGCATCCACGAAGAGATCTCACAGGAAGGCTATCCCGTCTATGATTTCTTTTTTCCCGGGCTGGTGATCGATGCGCTGGACCGGGGCAGCAACGAAGCGCTGCTGCGCTGGTCCGCGGACATCCTCGCCAAGGGGCTGCAGACCATCAACATGCTCGGCAGCCATGACGGCATCCCGGTACTCGATCTCAAGGGCAAACAGGTCAATGGCTCCTACAGGCCGGGCCTGCTGGACGATGAACTGATCGATGCCACGGTCGAGCGCATTATCGAACGCGGCGGCCTGACCAAGAACCTGTACGACGCCGACGGCAAAAAGATCGATTACTACCAGGTCAACGCGACCTTCTTCAGCGCGCTCGGAGAAGACGAGCAGAAACTGCGCCTGGCCCGCGCGATCCAGATGTTCATGCCCGGTGTGCCGCAGGTCTGGTACCTGGACCTGTTCGCCGGTACCAATGACTACGCTGCCGCGCAAAGAGGGCGTACCGCGGGGCACAAGGAGATCAACCGCACCACGCTGAAACTGATCGAAATCGACAACGGACTGACACGTCCCGTGGTACAGGACCAGATCGAGCTGATCCGGCTGCGCAACACCTCGCCGGCTTTCAACGGCGAGATGCAGGTAATCGAAACCGATCCCCATCGCTTACATATTAGCTGGCAGCACCCCGAAGCCAGCGCAACCCTGCAAGCCGATCTGCGCAATCACGGTTTCACCGTGTCCCAGGACAACGGCAGCGGCGAAGAAGTGCTGATGTCTTTCGAATCTTAGACACCTGCCCCATGTTGATAATCAACAGTAACCGCAGCGGAGCAACCACATGAAAATCCTTGCAACCGATCTGGACCGGACATTACTTCCCAACGGTAGCTGGCCGCCGGACCCCGGCGCCATCGACCTCTTCAATGAACTCACGGAAAGGCATGATGTGCTCGTCGTCTATGTGACTGGAAGGAATCTTAACCTGTCCGAGAATGCGATCAGGGAGTTCGGCATCCGTTATCCCCATGTGCTCATCGGCGACGTCGGCACCTCGATCCGGAAATACGAGCAAGGGGAGTGGAACCCTCATGACGGCTGGGATGCCCACGTTAAACAAAGCAGTCCCCGGTGGGATGCCGACGCAATCCGTAGTGCCGTAGCCGAGGTGGATGGCTTGATCGAGCAGGAGCGCGAGCATTGCGGACCGTTCAAGCAAAGCTACTATGTCGACCATGACAGGAACGAAGTTATACTGAAGGCGGTCGACGAACTGGTCAAAGGCAAATACGACGAGGTCATCGTCTACAGCTTCGACTCTCAATCCGGCAAGGGCCTGCTCGACTTTCTGCCGCAAAGCGCGACCAAACAGACCGCGCTCGAATACATCGCCGACGAACTTGGCGCCAACAAGGCGGATGTCGTCTTCTGTGGTGACAGCGGCAACGACGTGTTCCCGCTCACGGCGGGCTTTTCCGGCGTTCTCGTTCGAAACGCGGACGATCAGCTCGTCGCCAACGTGAAGCAGGCGTCCGATGCGAACCCCGAACTCAGAATCTATTTCGCGAAAGGCAGCTTCAAGGACCTGAACGGTTACTACACCAGTGGCGTCATCGAGGGTGCCTACCACTATGGCATCTTCTACGACGCTGACTAAACCACCTCTTCGAGAGAGGAAAGAGGTCAAATCTAGCAATATATAGTAATAAAACCGGCCACGGTTTTACTACATAGCCACCAACTTAATCGGTGCTGCACAATTAAATTCATGGGTAGGAATAATAGTGTTCAGACTGAACCTATTTTCCCCTGTTAATTCCTTCAGGCCCCTCCCACACCCCCCTATTGAGAGACGGGATTATTTGAATCAGACCCATTTCCACATAGAGGGGGAAAACGGGATATTCTGTGAGTGGGGAGGGAATCTTATATAGCTAAAAATAAAATCTTTACTAGACTGAATGAATGAATATGAGGAGATAGTAATGATTGAAGAAACGATAGCAGTGACTCAAAAAACAGAGAATTGCCCATACTGTGGCGAAGAGATATTAGCTGTTGCAGACAAGTGTGAGCACTGTGGAGAAATGATTCCGGATGAGAAGG
>JBDLIZ010000669.1:0-3420 GCA_039714615.1 Pseudomonadota bacterium
ATTTCCGGGTCGTGGTGTGGGACGATCCCTACGACTACCCGGCCCTGAGATTCGGCGGCCGGCGAGTCGTCTATCCCCGGGCCGCCAATCGTCCTCGGTTCGAGTTCAAGGAGGTGGCGTCGGTGGGTGGGAGAGGGCCTCCGATCCGGAGAGCCCGGCCCAGGGACGGGCCGGCCATGGCGGAACCGGGCGAGACCCCGCCCCGGGCCCGCCCGGGCCTGGGCCGCCGGAGTGGCCGGGAGGGGGTGACTCCCGGCCGGACCGCGCCACATGTACGGTTGTAATACGTAGTCGCGCTGAGCTTTCGTCTGGAGGAAATACTGAATCACGATGCGTTCGATGCTTGCAGGATCGACCTCTGGCATCAGGCTCGCAAACCGTACGCGCAGCACGTTAAAGAACTCATCTGGCGACGATTGCGAAAAATCTGCTTCGGTCAGGGTGAAAGGCAGGCCGGTGTTGAGTTCCAGTAATGCCGCAAGACTCATGAGATGATTTTTGCGATGCATTGCGTCTTCGGCCATTAGCCGATATTCCTCGACGGACAAGGCATCGTTGTTGGGCGCCCGTGCCTGGCTCAAAGCGCCGAGTCCGCGAACCATAGGGATGCGGAGCCAGCCCACAAGTTTCACAAGTGCCCGGATGGGCGATCGTTCGCTGACTGCTCTCATCGCCCACCAGCCATAACGCCAACGATTGCGGCGGTCGATTGCCAGCGGGTCGATCAGGGCGAGGAGTGCTACGTCCTCACCTTTTTGTTTCAATTGTGTCGCAATCTCGTACCCGATAGCACCCGCAGAAGAGTAGGCACCCACGTAATACGGGCCATACGGCTGTCGCTCGCAAATGGCCTCAATGTAGCGGCCGACCCAATGCTGAAATCCCTCAGTCGGATCGCGCTCGCCGAAGTTGAACGGATCGCGCACGCCTACGATGTCACGGGCTGTAGTGAGCGAACTGGCCAGTTTTTGGTATGCGCCAAGCGTGCCGCCGGCGGAGTGGATAACAAAGAACGGGGGCAAAGTCGCATCACTTCCCGTGCGCAAAGTGACAAGAAGTGGCGTGCCACTCGTCTCTGATTGTGGCCGCCCTGTTCGGATGTTGTCGATCGACTCAGCGAGCGTCGTTATGGATGGAAACTGGTAAACGGACTCGGCCGATAGCTGTGCAGGCTGTAGCGAAAAGGCTTGCCGTAGTCGGTTCACGAGAGCGAATACGGTAAGCGACGTACCGCCGACCTCAAAGAAATTGCTATCAAGGGCGAAACCGGGGTGCCCCAAGGTTTGCGCCCAGGCATCCGATACCTGGCGCTCTGTGTCGGACATGCTGCCGCCAGGCGTCGGGTCATACCTGCGACTGGCATATTCCTCAAGAAGCCGGGTCCGGTCGAGCTTTCTGTTTGTTGTAAGGGGGAACTCATCAAGGCCGATCAAAGTCGCTGGGATCATGTAGGTCGGCAGTCGAGATTCCAGGGTCTCGTAGATACTGGAGTGGTCAACATTCGCAGGTGTGAAGAATGCCAGCAGCGTCGTGCTGCCGGCTTGGTTACCGCTCGCGACGACTGCTACCTGGCACACGTCTGCGTTGAGTAGTATTGCACTTTCTACTTCCTGAAGTTCCACGCGAAAACCACGAATCTTGACCGTGTCGTCCACTCGACCTACGAACTGAAGATTGCCGTCCAGCAGGGTTCGTACCTGGTCGCGTGTGTCATACAAAGTGGTACTTTGCTCCGGCGAATTTATTAGTGCTGAGCCAGTCAGGTCCGGATCCCGGAAATACTCTGTGAAAAGGGCGTCGCCTTCGATATAAAGCAGCCCGGTATCACCCGGTGCAACCGGTTCTAAATCTGGCCCAAGAACCATCGTGCGTACGTTTGGGGAGATGGGTGTCCCTAGCGGTAACTCCACATCCGGATGCCACGACTCACGTAAGTCACATACGAGGGTCGAACTTGCCTCCGTGCTGCCGTAGATAGAGTAGAGGTGAGTCTGCTCGGGAAAAGTGGCTATTGTTTTCTCGGCCAATACTGCAGGGACATACTCGCCCATGAGAATGAGTACCTTAATTTGCGGAGCTTCGAAACCCGGCATTTCCAGGCTCGCTTGAAGCATCGACGGCACGATGAGGAGCCGGGAAACTCCACGGGCCCTGATCAATTCCCAGAAAAGTTCGAGATTCCGTACGTCATCATCTGGGACTATTATCACCGGAACGCCACGTAGCAGCGGCTCAAAGAGCTCATAGATTGAGTGAGTGGTAGTCGCGGGCGCCTTCTGCAAACAAACCTCACCCGGGCTGAACGGGTGTTGCTCCCATGTCCAGCGTAAGCGATGTAAGAATGAACGATGGCTCCGCACGATCATCTTCGGCCGCCCCGTCGAACCTGACGAGCAGAGGACAAAGGCTGCCTGATCCAGGTGGCCGGACAGCGTGTTGTCAGGCGCACTGCCAATTGGGGAAAGCTCAGTGATGCTCATTGCCTGCACTGGTTGCGACCGGTCCAACGGTGTGTTCGCGTTGTCGATAACCATGTCAAGTGCGGCGTGGGTCAGTATTTCCCGATGACGGTCAGCCGGATAGGACGGAGGCAGTGGCACGACCGCTGCGTTGGCCTTGAGAATGGCGAGTGCGCCTGCTACCCAGTCGATTGATCTCTCGATGTGAAGCCCGACCATGCAGCCATCACCGATACCTTCCGCTCGCAAAGCGTCGAAAATTCGATTCGCCCGTGCGTCGAGATCTGTAAACGTGATGGTTCTCTCCGCCTCATACAGGGCCAGGTCATCAGGCGTCTTGCGTACTTGCTCCTCGAATTGTCGATGTAACAGCAGCTGCGAGTCGGGTGGGACCATACAGAAATTCCTTTTCAGGCGGTATTTTGACGTGGGGCTGGTTGCTGCGATATGAACAGCGAATTATACAATGTCGTCGCTATTGGTGGTGTCCGGTACGGGGCTTGCGGGTAGTTGTCGGTTCGATTCCCCCGGAGGTGCTGTTTTCAGGTCGTACACACCGCTGCAATTTGGTTATTTTCTGTCGGGAAACTATACAAATCGTAATTCCTGCCTGGTGGAAAATCAAGATAACCTGTTTAAAAACAATGGCTAACAAATACTGGCACGAAGCTTGCTTTCTATATGAGCAGAAAAATTGTTTTTAATTTGGACGCGGGTTTCGGAACATTGAAATCCAGCTGCATAATCACAGGGTGAATGGAAATGAAGATTAAAGGACTTGGAATTGCGTTGCTGGCGACTGTTTTTGCAGCGCCTGCTTTTGGTGACACGATCGGCTTGATTGATGTTGGTGATCCGGATACGGTGTTGGACAGTGATGATTCCAACCTGGCGGATTTTTCCGGTCCGGGAGATGTTTGCGATGGCTTCAACGGCGCCGCATTGGAAGAGTGCTGGGCTG
>JBDLIZ010000670.1:0-3411 GCA_039714615.1 Pseudomonadota bacterium
CAGTCTGCTCAATCAGGAAATCATCGCCTCAATCCTGAAGCTCTCCCTGCAATCCCTGCCACTCGACGAAATATTGCGCCAGTCATTGGTGCTGGTGCTGCAGAGACACGGGTTTAACCTGACTCTCCAAGGGTGCGTCTTTCTGGCGGACGATGATACCGGGGAGTTGGTGATGAAAGTGCGGTATGGGCTGCCCGAGTCGATCGTCGACAATTGTGGACGCCTCCCATTCGGTCGTTGTCTTTGCGGGATGGCGGCAGAAAGCGGAAAGGTCATCCATGCGGACAGGATTGATGAACGGCATGAGCATGCCTACACGGGGATGGAACCCCATGGCCATTATTGCGTCCCTATCAAAGACGAGTCGGGTGTGCTCGGCGTGCTGAATCTCTATGTGCCTGAAGGTCACCAGCGATCCTGTGATGAGGAACAGTTTGTTCTCGTCATCGCTCATACCATGGCCGGTGTTGTTCGCCGCAGGTGGGCGGAAGAAGCCCTCCGTAAAAGTGAGGCCAGTCTCGCGGAGGCACAGCGGATTGCCCATCTGGGCAGTTGGGACTGGGATGTTGTCCGCAACGACCTGAGCTGGTCTGACGAAACCTATCGCATCTTCGGCATTTCTCCCGAGCAGTTCGACGCGACCTATGAGTCCTTCCTGAGCTATGTACACCAGACTGATCGGGTGATGGTGAAAAAAGCAGTGGACGCCGCCCTGTCCCAACAGCAATCCTACAATATCGAACACAGGATAATCCGGCCCGACGGAGTCGAGCGCAGTGTACATGAACGGGGGCAGGTCATTTTGGGCGCCGACAGGTCACCCCTCCAGATGATCGGTACGGTTCAAGATGTCACTGAACAACAGCGGGCCAAAGAATCCCTCCGAAGACTCAAGGAGAAGTTGGAGAAAAAAGAACGGAAACGGCTGGCTGCGCTCCTGCACGATGGAGTGGGCCAGAACCTGCAAGCGATCAATCTCGGGCTCAAGATGGTCGCTGAAGACATAGCGAAGTCAGCGGCCACTGAAATCCTGCCGGAGCTGGTTGAGGAGGTCCGCAAGACCATCGAAGAGGTACGCGATCTCACCGAGGAGCTCAGTCCCGTGCGCCTGGAACAGATGGACCTGGCAGAGGCCATCCGCTCACACGCCAGCAAACTGGCAGTACGCGTTAAAGCTGATTTCTTCATCAATTTCGACAGGGAGACTTATGCTTTTCTCGGAAGCCACGTCAAGGAACATTGTTTTCTTATGTTTCAAGAGGCACTCACCAACGCCATAAAACACTCGGGTGCCGAAAAGATCATGGTTCAACTGGATGTCGAAGACGACCATTGGCTTTTAATGCAGATCTCAGACGATGGCTGTGGTTTCTCTCTGGAACAGACCATAGCACAGGATAAAGGGCTGGGTCTTTCCATCATCAAGGAGCGGGCGATGCGTTTGGGGGGGGCAACCGAGATCAGCAGCGAACCCGGGAAGGGTACAACCGTGACGGTGAAGGTCCCTGTCTTATGACCCGATTGCTGCTTGCGGATGATCACACGATTTTTCGCCAAGGGCTTCTACGGCTACTTCAAGCCTTTCCGGAGGCAAAGGTGGTGGGGGAAGCTGCTGACGGTCGTGAGGCCTGGGAACTAATCCAAACGCTGCAACCGGACGTGGCGATTTTGGATATCGAGATGCCTCAGATGACGGGCATCGAAATCATGCAACACGTCAAAGATGAAAAGTTATCCACCCGTATCGTACTGCTCACGATGCATGACGAACCGGCGTTGGCCTTCGAGGCCGAGCGCGTTGGGGTTCACGGTTATGTTTTGAAGGACAATACTTTCGAAGAACTGTTAAAAGCCATCGAGAAGGTTGCCGCCGGACACCGATATATGAGCCCTTCGGTGTCTGATAATCTCCAGGCCTTTCGCCGGGAAAGCGGTGGCGTTACCTTATCACCACGGGAACGCGAGGTCCTGAAACTGATCGCTTCAGGGCACAGCAGCAAAACCATTGCCCGTACACTCAATATCAGCCCAAACACGGTGGAGACTTACCGCAACCGGCTGATGTCCAAACTGAATCTGCACTCGGTCGCCGAGCTCGTGCGTTACGCGCTTCAAACCGGCATGTTGTCCAGATAAATCAATACGCGGTGTAGGTTATTTACCCGACAGACACGCTGTTCGCCGTCGGCCATAATAAGCATTCAGTTGTTTTTAGGCCATTCATGGTTTGGTTTTCGTTGATGTCTAAATCCTAGAGAGTGCCAAGTTCTCATATCTCGTTGATTTCATCAGATATCTTAAATTATATAAAAAACATTCAAGCCACTTAAAATCAAGAACTTATTAGGTAAACTTACTACGAGTCTACGGAGAACTTGGCACTCTTCAGTAAATCGTGTACGGCGCTAAAACGCCGAAAAGTGACCAGGACGCTTTTACATGCTGTTTGAATGGGGGGGTCAAGGTATTGACTTACAAATACATCCGGGACAAAACCGGGAACCCGCTGCGAGGGATGCGACAACGGCTGGCTTGGGCATTAGGTATTGCCACGGGCCTGGTCGCCATTTTGATTATTGCGGCGGTCCAGCTGGGGGCCAGCGTGGCTTAAATTCCACGGCATTGAGAGGCTTTCGGTATACGAAGTAACAGTAAAAACAGAACGCCAGAAGACTTAAAGCCGGCTGGTGTGTTTATGCATACGGGCGCATTTCTTGTGCCGCACACGGTGTTCGCCAACCAGTCATAAGAAATTGGAAACGGATATGAGCAAATACAACATACCGACAGATAAGGACAGGGGGATAGAGGACGAGTGCTCGCGAATGTCGGACAAAAAGCAGGCGGCATATAGCAACGCTAAGGAATAAGGTAACCGTTCACAGGCTTATGTGATTGTTTTATAAAGAATTTATTTTTGGGGTTAGCTGTTTTTCGTCGAAAATGGTAGTTTCCGGCACATACAAAGAAATCAAGTGTTTGTTTTATAAGGAATTACTGTTTGAGACACCCCTGAACGGGGGATCGATCAAATTGCTTTACATTTGTAAAATAGCCTTTGTTCCCAGATGCTTATGTATACCATCATATTTCCAATAAAGAGGAGACCAGATATTTGTAAAGGAAAATCCGCAGATATGATCGGTCCCATATTTAGACTTGCCCAGAATAGGGATTTATTAAAGATTGTAACAATCTGAATCAGGGCCGCAGATTATAATCCAATGGCACGATTATAATCCGTGCATAAAAACAATCTCGCCATACCAGGATATTGATGGAACAATGATCCGCCTCTTCAAACAACACCTTCGTGTCCCCTTCTTGATACTTGGGGCCACTGAAGCTTTGGTGTTCATATTCACTGTCTACGCCGCCTCATCCCTATACCGGCTCTACGAACAAGCAGGT
>JBDLIZ010000671.1:0-3398 GCA_039714615.1 Pseudomonadota bacterium
TGTCATCTGCATCGAGGGTCAAGCTGGAGGTGGGTCGGGGATCGGCGTCGGGAAGGTGCTTCGGTTCCAGGACCGGTTTAGTCGCACAGGCGTTTAGAGCCAGTGGCAGGGCGATCAGTGTCCAGCAGGTTTTTTTTCTGATTAATGCGAAGACATCCATGGCGCGCCAGGATAACACCTGTAAATCTAAGGGGGTAGCCTAGTTCTGTACCTCTGAAGGACGTTAACTATCCATTGGTCATTGGGTATAAAAAAACACCGCTGCAGTGAGCATATTGAGTTCCGTACCCGCCTGCTTACCATAGTAACGAAAGGCATTTATGCTTTATCCTGATGCGTTTAGCAGCGGTTGCGTGTATGCTCGTGACGGATGGATGTTTCGAGCATGCAGTGTTTGTCGATTCCGCCTTACCAGGTAAGGCAGTATACCCATCCGTCATAGATATATTCGTCAGCGATGCTGGCGTGATGGCAGAAATAACCTTGTCATGAAGGGTAATGAAGTCTCGTCATCGTTGTGAAATGAGTTCCACTCAAATCTTTTTAGCTCTGCAAGACTGGTATTCAAGCAGGCTAGGAAGATCTTTGTTGCACGGCATAAATGATTGTCTGGACAGTCTGTTGCCACGATTGTTCGGCTATTATGCCTTGCAGATCGGGTGTCTAGATCAAGGTATGGATATGCTGGCGAAAAGTCGTATCAACCATCGTATCCACCTCGGGATCGTCGCCGGTTCTGTCGACCTGCTGGCTAGCGCCGATTATCTGCCCTTCAAGGAAGATAGCCTAGATCTTGTTTTATTGCTTCATACACTGGATTTTGCTCACGATCCGCATGGCATATTGCGCGAGATAGACAGGATACTCATCCCAGAGGGACATGTAGTGATCGTGGGATTCAATCCAATGAGTCTTTATGGATTATGGAAGGTATTACCGGGTCAGAGACATCGCGTGCCGTGGTGTGGGCGGTTTTACAGTTTAAGCCGTCTACGGGACTGGTTATCTTTGTTAGGATTCGATCCTTTAGTGAGCCATTGCCTAGGTCACAAGCCCCCCATCCAGTATTCTGGTTTACAGCAATATTTGGCGATTGCCGAAAAGGTCGGTCATCGTATGGTGCCATCCTTGGGCGCTCTAAACGTGGTATTGGCGCAGAAGAAGGAGGTTACACTGACCCCGATCAGGCCGCGTTGGGTTCCTCGTCGAGGATTACTGGCAGGCAATCTTGCAGAACCCTCTACGCGGGAGGCTTCACGTGACCTCGCCCATTGAGATCTTCACCGATGGAGCCTGTCGAGGCAATCCGGGGCCGGGGGGTTGGGGGGCGCTGCTGCGTTACCAAGGCAAGGAAAAAACCTTGCAGGGCGGAGAGTCCAGAACCACCAATAATCGTATGGAAATGTTGGCGGCGATCTCCGCACTTGAGGCACTTAAGCGTAGTTGCAATGTCATTCTGACCACCGATTCCCGCTATCTCAGTGACGGTATTAGACAGTGGCTCCCCAACTGGAAGAAACGTGGTTGGAGAACTTCCAAGCGGCAACCCGTGAAAAACGAAGACCTATGGCGCAGATTGGACAGCGTGGCATCCAAACACACTATCGACTGGAGATGGGTCAAGGGGCACAGCGGCCATACTGAAAACGAACTCGTGGACCGGCTCGCTAATGAGGCCATCGATGAGCTTTTGACACAACTGTAGGCTTTGACATGAGACAGATCGTACTCGATACCGAAACCACCGGCCTTGAGGCCCCTCAGGGACACCGGATTATTGAGATCGGTTGTGTTGAACTGATTAATCGGCGTGTCACGGGGCGTGATTTTCACCACTATATCAAGCCCAACCGAGAGATCGATGAGGGGGCGGTTGAGGTGCATGGCTTAAGTAATGAGTTTCTGGCGGATAAACCTCTTTTTGATGAGATAGTGAGCGAATTTCTGGATTTCATTCAAAATGACGAGCTGGTAATTCATAACGCTCCTTTCGATGTGGGTTTTCTTAACTCTGAGTTGCAAAGATTAGATTCACCACAACTTAAATCGGTCGATGAGCGGTGTAATGTGCTCGATACCCTTAATCTCGCTCGACGTTTACACCCTGGGCAGAAGAATAACCTCGATGCCCTCTGTAAGCGCTATGATATCGATAACTCCGCGCGTGAGTTGCACGGCGCTTTACTCGATGCCCGCATCCTTGCCGATGTGTATTTGGCCATGACGGGCGGTCAAACCAGTCTGTCTCTTGTCGGTGAACAGGACAGCGTGGGTAAGGGGGGGAGCAGTATCCGACGGATGCCGGCAGGGCGTCCGCGACTGAAGATCATCAGGGCCACTTCAGGTGAGCTGGCAGCACATGATACCTGGCTGCAAGATATCGATAAATCCAGTGGGGGAAACTGTATCTGGTTTAAGCCTAGCTAAGACCTAGGTCAGAATTAGAACTCGTCGGCATTCATCAGGATGGTTTATGTATTCTGCTTCATGATGCGTTGCTTTTGCCGCTGCCAGTCGCGCTGTTTATCCGTGGCGCGTTTGTCGTATTGTTTTTTTCCCTTGGCTAGACCGATTTCAAGCTTGGCCCGGCCTCTTTTCCAGTAGACTGACAAGGGAACCAGGGTGTAGCCTTTGCGCTCTACTGACCCTATCAGTCTGACCAGCTCCCGTTGATGCAATAGCAGCTTGCGGGTACGCAGAGGATCGGGAGTAAAATGGGTGGAAACGGTGGATAATGGCGAAATATGGGCACCGAACAGCCAGGCCTCGCCGTCTTTTAACAATACATAGCTCTCCTTGAGCGCAATGCGTTTATCACGCAGGCTTTTAACCTCCCAGCCTTCAAGAATCAGCCCTGCCTCCAGCCGATCTTCTATGAAAAATTCGTGCCTGGCCTTTTTGTTGACTACGATGCTGTTCCCAGCGTTGGTTTTTTTTGCTTTGGATCCCATGAACAGATTATACCTAAATCCTGCAAGTGATCACACTCGCAAATGAGGGGAGATCTGGGCTAGGTCCCGCATTCCAACACTACCCCTATTTTTCCCTTCGAGCATTTTTAGTTGAGATGTTAGACCTGGCACTGGCATGTGCTACCTGGTATGCGCTGAATTGGGTGGCGAACGGGCGCCCGCGGAAAGAAGCAACTAAATAATAGTTGCGAGAGTCCGCTAAACCGCTATACTGTCTACATCTGAAATGGAGTTGCAGATGGGGAAGCGTGAAAAACGAATTACCAGGCTCAAGACGGTCCCTGCGGACTTTACATGGCAGGAATTGACAGCCATATTAAAAACTCTGGGTTATCAGGAAGTGCAGGGAAGCGGTTCCCGGGTGAGATTCGATAACGGTAATGCGGATCAGATGATCAATCTACACAAGCCGCACCCTGGGAATAT
>JBDLIZ010000672.1:0-3396 GCA_039714615.1 Pseudomonadota bacterium
ACCGCAACACTCGCACTAACGAGATTCCCACTCTTGCCAAACTCGTCGAGCTGAAAGCCGCTTCCCCGTAACTACTGCCCCGGATTATTGAGAAGTTACCCGATCTCAGTCTAACAGACTGATTTTAATGTAAGTTATATCTAAACGACGGGAGACGACCCGATATAGTTAGTCCGTCCTAATCTCCATGATACTGGACACAGCTGGCAGGTAGCTGTCAGTGAGAGCAGGACATGCACCCGCGGACTACGAATATTACGACCCAAACATCCGATGTTCACGCCTTTAGCTTCGAGTCCGCGGGTGCGCTTGAGTTCACCAACGAATACTCAGGGCTTGCCGTTGCACCGGCTCACCTATATTGCTTTCGAAGAACTCAAGACCGCATGTCCCTTATTGTTAACATAGCATCTTGGAGACAATCCATGAACTCTCTAACCGACAACTCGTTTACGGCTTACGTTGGCATTGATTGGGCAGACTCAAAGCATGACATTTGTGTACAGGCTGCTGGTGATCAACAGCGGGAGTTCGACTGCATCTCGCATAAAGTGGACCAGATCGATCAGTGGGCGCAGTCGCTTCATGAGAGATTTGGTGGCGTTATCGCTGTCGCGCTGGAGTTATCCAAAGGCCCCATTGTCTATGCACTACAGAAGTATGACTTCTTCGTGATTTTCCCGGTTAATCCATCAACGTTGGCGAAGTACCGCGAAGCATTTACACCCAGTCGCGCCAAGGATGACCCGACAGATGCAGAGCTTGCCTTGGACCTTTTGGTCCGCCACCCTGAACGCTTCACGCCACTAAAGCCGCAAAGTGTTGAGATTCGCACGCTGGTCTGCCTGGTTGAGCAACGACGAAGCCTGGTCAATGACAAAATCCGCATCACCAATCGATTGCGCAGCGCGCTGAAACAGTATTATCCGCAAATGCTCGAGTGGTTTGAGCATCTGGATACAGTATTGGTCTGCAACTTCATTACCCGCTGGCCAACGCTCAAGCAGGTCAAACGGGCGAGAAAGAGCACCCTGGAAAAGTTTTTCCATGAGCACAACATGCGGTTCGCTCACGTTCTCGATGCCCGCCTGGAATCCATCAAGGCGGCGACGCCACTCACACTTGATGCGGCGGTCATCACGCCGTATAGCCTGCAGGCGCTCGTGCTTACCGATCAGCTGCGGGTCAGCTTGCAGGCAATCCATCGTTATGACGATGAAATTGCTGAACTCGCACCGAAGCACCCCGATTACGGTTTGTTCAGCGCATTGCCCGGTGCCGGCCCGTCGCTGGCGCCCCGACTGCTGGTTGCCTTCGGTGAACAGCGTGAGCGTTTCGCCAGCGCGGCAGCACTACAGGAGTACTCTGGTATTGCGCCTGTGACCGAGCGGAGCGGTAAGAAGCATTGGGTCCACTGGCGATGGCAGTGCCCAACCTTCCTGCGACAGACCTTTGTCGAGTGGGCCGCTCAGACGATCAACAAGTCGTTCTGGGCAGGCGCTTACTATCGACAGCAACGCGATAAAGGCTGCACCTACCAGGCCGCTGTACGCGCCCTGGCGTTCAAGTGGATCCGCATCCTCTACCGTTGCTGGCAGACCAGGACTCCGTACAACGAGTCAGTCTACCTGAATGCGCTTAAACGCCGTGGATCGCCACTTCTCAACCCATCCACAACCGTTAAAATGACTTGACGGACTGACTCAGGGCGTGAAGTTGGCATTCAACCAAAACTACCAAATGGCAAAAGCCAGAAAAAACGGGCACACACCAGCGACTTCAATACACTTATACTCAGCGTTTCATTATCCAGATGTCCTTCAGTCCCAGCTTTTCCTTGGCGGTGTCGCCATAGGCCCTGGCCTCTTCCGCCGTTGAAAAACCGATTATCTGGACACGCCAGTATTGTTTGCCTTTCACGGTGACTTGCTGCTGTTCCGTTTGAATATCCCTGGACCGGGCCTTTTCCGCTAAGCGGTCCGCATCGGCCTTGCTCGGTGATGAAGCAAGGTTGATAACCCATGGACCATCTTTATCCACGCTGACTGCGGGCTGTTTTTTGGTAACAGGGTCCTGACGTTCCATGACCGCGGCTTTGCTGGACGCGGTACGTAAGGGCTTGCGGGTGCTCGACTGTCCACCCGCTACGTTATCAGTGCCCAAGGTGGGTGATGCAGGCGCATCGGGCACCGCCCTGTCGGGCTTATGGAGGGCTGGGGGTTCGTTGGTGGCGACAGCGGCAATCACTGTCGTGTCTTGAGGCCTGGTTGTTACCCTGGCGGTGGCTTTCCGGGGCGTTTTTGCAACGCTCACCTCTCTGCCTGTTTGGCCGGCGGCGGGGGGCGGCAGTGTCTCAAAGTCTCGCACTACCTCGGCAATTACCGGCGGCTCAGGGGTAGTCGAGGACGCGAGTTTTTGTTCTGCACCGGTAACGGAATCCGTGATCACGTGGGCACGTTTCAGCCTGAATTCCAGATAGGTGATCGAATCGGTCAGTATCTCCACGCGTTCAATCAGACCGGTGATCCGTGCTTCCAGCTTTTCGACGGCCGGGCTTCCAGTTGCACTGGTTTGATGAGATTCAAGCAGGTCAAGGTCGTGTAACCGGGTTCCATCCGGCTCCTGACTTGGTACGATCCACCAGGCAACCATGGCCAACGCGGCAACCACGGCCATCCTCGATAAAAACTGCTCGATGTTGTTGTCCTTCAAGGTGAATAGCCGATTTTTCTCCGACCTGAAGGCGCTCTGCTTTCGATGCCTCACACCTTCAGTTGAAGTGGCATGGCCATGCTGCAATTGCTCCCGTTGTTTGCGGGCCTCCTCCATTTTTTGTTTGATCCGTTCCAATGTTAATTCCACCTTATTAGATGTCTTGAAAAATTCCAATTTGTATAACGACTTCCTGATTCGGATGGTCTTTATTTTGTAGTATGGGCCAAGTGTTGCGGGCCCATCAAGGCTTTGTGGTGCAGTTGGCCGCCGACGGCGCGGAATTGTCCGAGTATGTCCTGCGGGTTGATGACGTTCTGCCAAGTGAGCCGATGTGCCAGTGGGTTCTGAGCTTCCCGTATGCGTTCGGCTCCTGTTCGCCACCCGCCTGGCGGTCATGGGCAAGGTGCTGGGCTATTGCCACGCACTAGGTGAAGAAGGCTGGCTCACATGCCTAGCCGCTAATAAGGACCGGAATGGGCGTGCGCCCTGCAAAGGCGGCGTTTGCCGGTGTGTTCCACCCGGCAACCGCCCCGGCCGGAAGCCATCGGATAGGTCATGGAGAAGGCCGCTTGGCGACAGACAAAAGGGGCGGCTGTCAGGACCTGTCTGTCACGCCGTAATTGATGATTTCGAGCGGGCTTTCCTTGTGGTCGCTTTCCTGCCACGGGTCACGGGTTTTTT
>JBDLIZ010000673.1:0-3393 GCA_039714615.1 Pseudomonadota bacterium
CGCTCGCGCCCGGATATCCCCCAGCCTTTGTTCGAGGCGATCAAGGGGGTGTGGGACGCGGCACTGGCGCACGCCGAAGCCACGTACCAGGAGAAACAGCGCCAGTTGGCACAAAAAGAGATCGATGCCAATGCCCGGGTGGAAAAGGCGGAACTGGACCGCCAGGCGGCCCTGGAGCGGATGGAGACGCTCCACAACGACATCGAGGCTGCGGGGAAGCAGGCCCACTACCTGGAAGGTCTGCTGCAGAGTGAACGAGAACGGCGCGCGGATGGGGAGCAGCAGCGGAAGCAGCTCGAGGAAAAACTCCAACACCGGGAGAGTGAGTTCGAACGTTTACAAGCCGTCACGGAGGAGAAGATCGCCGCCGCCGAGTCGCAGGTGGCACTGGAGCGCACTCGCTCCGAGCAGGCCGAGAATCGGTTACACCAGGAGATAGATCGACAACGTCAGGCAAACAAAGAGCTGCAACAGGCCCATGCCAAGGAACTGTCAGTCGTTCATGAAAAGCACCAAACACTGGAGACCGCCCTGCTCCAGTCACGGGATGCGGTCGCTGCATTGAATAGCAATCGATCCGCCCTGGAAGGTCAAGTTCAGGTGATGGAAGAGCGGATTGAGCGACTGGATGACCAGCGGCAAGCCGTCGAGTTACGGGTAGAAAACCTGCAGCTCAAGGCCGAGGCGGAAAACCGCGAGAAAGTCGCTGCACAGCATGCATTAACCTTAGCCGAGTCACGAGAAGCCGAGCTCCATGAACGGCTCCGGCAACAGGAAAAGCAATGTGAAGCGCAAGAGAAAAAACAGGCTGACCGAGAGGAGGCATTGTGTTCGAAAGTGCGGGAGTTGGAGCACGCCTTACAGACAACCCAGAAAGCGTTTATGAAGAAAACACACAGTGATTAGTCACCATGCTGTGACGGTGGTCGTTAAAGACCCGAATACCCCTGACTCAAGACAGCGTGACAAACGCTCGAATGTACCGGGAATGGGCACAGACAACCGATTTTCAATGCTTTCGTATTCACAACATTCGATGCTACGCTTTATTTAGATTGGAATAGCTCCGGTGAACCAACCATGATGGACCCACAGGGCGCGAGAAAGCCTTCAATTTACGAACAGTTAATGGCTTTGCCGGAAGGGCTGACCGGCGAAATCATCAACGGTCAGCTACGGACTCAGCCCCGCCCGGCCTGGCCGCATGGTCTGGCCGGCTCGCGGCTGGGCGCCGATATCGAGGGACCCTATGGGCGTGGGCGAGGCGGCCCGGGAGGCTGGTGGATCATTGACGAACCTGAGGTCCACTTTGTTTTGGATACTGAGGTCACGGTTCCGGATATCGCAGGGTGGCGCAAGGCGCGCATGCCATCGCCACCCGAGGGGCATAAGATCCAGGTCGTGCCGGATTGGGTTTGTGAGATCTTCTCGCCGTCCACGAAAAGCACTGACCGCGAGGAAAAAATGCCTTTGTATGCACACTATGGCGTCCGTTTCGCCTGGCTCGTGGACCCCAAGACACACACACTCGAGGCCTATGAACTCGCCGACGCTCAGTGGCAGCCATTGGGCATTTTCCGCGATGACGACAGCGTCTCTGTCGCACCATTCGACGAGATTGTCATTCGGCTGGCAGATCTGTGGGGCTGATCACGTTCTGCGAGCCGGGAGCCTCAAAGGTATTGAAATGAAGAAACCGCGGGGAAAAATGATTCCTGACGAACTGCAAAAGCAGATCGCGGCAGCAGGATTACGATTCGAGGCTTATCTTCCCCCGGACTTGGCGTTATGGGTTGTTGAGCTAGTTGAACAGGGAGTCTTTACCTCGCCTTCCGAGGCGGTCTTTGTGGCCATGCAGACGTTTCAGGAATTAGAGCGCCATCCGAGCGTAAAAAAAGAACTCCTGCGCGCTATCATTGCGGACGCTGCGAAGGAGGCCGAGCAGGGCAAGGGTATCCCTCACGAGAAAGTCATGGCCGAATTGGAGGAGATGAACTCCCAATCCTCCGAGCCAGCTGTGTGGCACCGATCGATGGACAGGCCGTTTTTTGAAGAATAAGGGAGCGCATCAAAAAGTCAGAGGTGGTACCGCGCAAAGCCCTGTCGTCATTTTGCATTGTTGAGACCTCAGGGACTTGGGGCGTTGACACCGTTTTTGGTACTTAGCCCTAAACCCCCAGTTTTGATGCGCTCCTCTTGTATCTTTCGTTAAACCGCCATATATTAAGACCGTTATTACGGTATTTTTATAGGGCATAGGCATGAGTGAACTCACAACCCATTTGATCGATGCGTCTGGATTTATCAGCCCAAAGGCGGTTGCTGATGAGTTTCATACCACCGTCAAGGAAGTGGCGGTATTTTCCGGGCTCTCCCCAGACACGGTTGCCAAACGGCATCGCGCCCAATCAAAGGCCTCACAAAAGCGCCTGCGGGATATCGTACTGATCTTGAATCGTGTCTTACCCTGGTGTGGTACACCTATGCAGGCCTATGCTTGGTATCGTTCCGAAGCGCTGCCGAGTTTTGGTGACTTGACTCCGGAAGAGTTGGTCAAGCGTGGCATGGCCGACGCGGTGCTCGAGCATCTGAACCGAGTCGCGGAAGGTGGATTTGCCTAAGTGCAATTCAAGGGACTTGCCTACCGGGCCCACAATCCGTTTTGGTCATTCGATCCACTTTCGGGTGATGGTGCGAAAGTGCATGGGGGTCGATTTAATCCCAAGGGCATCCCGGCACTCTATCTGGCCTTGAGTCCCACCCTGGCCTTAGCCGAATACAACCAAGGTTTTCCGCATCGTCCTCAACCGGTAACGCTCTGTACCTATGAAGTCGATTGCACAGATATTATCGATCTGACCAAACATAATGTTCGTGCCCGAGTAAAAACCACACTTGAAGAGTTATCCAGCGCATGGGAAATGATACTTACCCTGAAACAAACGCCGCCAACCTGGCAGCTTGCCGAACGCCTTATCAAATCAGGCGCTGCCGGCATTATCGTGCCTTCCTATGCACGCAACGCCCCTGACAACAGTAAGAATCTGGTGTTGTGGCAATGGAGCGATACGCCACCGCATCAGGTCTTGCTCATCGACGATAATAACCGGTTACCGAAGAATCAGGATTCTTGGAAATAACAGTAATAATTAGGCGCTCAGAATAAAGCTGGGGCACAGACAATTTCTCCTCGTTCCCACGGTCCTCCGTGGGAATACAGAAAACAGGCCTGTCGATTGTTACTTCTTTGTATGAGATGTTACCGCACACCTGTCGGCGCAATCCTGGGTAGTCGAGCCATGAGAAGCCTGCATCGCATTCCTGCTATAGGGCAGGTGTAGCATATTTAACTTTACTCTGGCCCCAGTTACTTTTTAACTTTACTCTGACCCC
>JBDLIZ010000674.1:0-3382 GCA_039714615.1 Pseudomonadota bacterium
TCACAGCGGCGGCTCTTGTTCCGGTACATTTCCCACTGCTGGGCATAGACATGCTGGATCACCCAGTAGCGGTACAACAGCCATCGGGGCAGAGGTAAGGGTGAACCCTCCGGCCAGTGCTCCAGTAACCGCTCAATATGACCCAGGTTGCGGCGCAAGTACTGTAGCTGCTGTTTAATTCCTCGACGACGGACTTTGCCGGATGGACGTCTCTGTTTCACAATGGCGAGAAACGCTTTGCGCGCCTTCTCACGATAGGTTCTCGGCTTCTTCTTCTCGTTGGTCTTCGGATAGAGCTCGTCTATGATCTTTTCACTGAACTCCCTGGCTTCATTCAGCAGACTCAGATCGGTTGGATATCGAATGGCCTGTGGCGCTACGGTGGCGTCCAGGATCAGCTTACCTTCGTGTTCCGGCTCTTTATCGGGCGAACCACTGCCTGATGCAGACGGGGGGTCGTTATCATCCCGATCCGGTTTTTCCCTGGACGTCTTCTTCTGCTTGGCCTTCGCTTCTTCCACTGAATCGATAATCGTGGACTGAAAAACATCGAAAACCGATGGCCCCATCCGTTTGCGGATCTCGACCAACAGCGAAGGCACAAACGGCGCTTCCATCTGATAACCCGACAAGCCGACAAAATATTGCAGATACGGATTCTCCTGGATCTGTGCAACGGTCTCTCTATCAGCCAGGCACAGCTTGTGTTTGATGATCACCGCACCGATCACCAGACGGGCATCCTTGGTTGGCCGCCCGTGTGTGTCCGCGAGGTCTTGATAGTACCCCTCTGCCAGTTCATCCCAGGGGATGCATTCGCTCAGTTTGACCCACCGGTTGTTTTTATCCAGCGCCGTTTGAAATGGCCAGTCGAACTCGGCCAGCGGCAGTTGTTTTTGACTTTGATATCGGATCATAGGTGCACGGTTTTTCTCATGGCAGGCTCATTTTTCGTGCACAATTATACCTTCAATCAGAGAGTATTCATAATACTATCAAGGCTTTATTCTTTATGAGCAGGCTCTACATAGGAGCATCGGAATACTGCGTCTGATGGGTTAGAGTTTTTATCTCCCAAGCATTCAACTTTGCTGTGACAGGAATTTCGCGCCACAGCGGCCACAGATTCGCGGCCTTCCGCGGTATCGGCTTTCTCCAGTGTAATCTTCCAACCTGACACTGGACTTTGCATCAGCAATATTCAATTAGATATTTGCTGAAATAAATATGTCCCCTTTTATTCCCTCCTTTTATTCTCAGGACAAAAGTTCTTTGCTCCTATCAACTCAAAGCAGCAAGCCGACATAGACCAGCGTCATCAGCCAGGAAGCGATTAATGCGCCCCACTTTCAGGCCATGCATCAGCGGAAAGACCAGTATTTATGGCCAAGATAGCTGGTGAACACCGGGAACGCGACACCGACGGCATGGGCGATTTCCGGTGCGAAGCGGGTGACACCGGCGCCCGGCAGGAGGTAATAGGCTAGCCCCATGCTGATGGCCCAGGTCTGTGCCACCGCAACCACGTTGACCAAAGTGAAGATCAGGGCTGAGTGATGCCATCCCAGGCTGGATTCCGTGAACACGAACAGGCGCGCCAGTACGAAGGCGGTCACCATGCCGGTCAGGTAGGCAACGATGATTGATGTGGAATAGTTAAGCCAATAGTTATAGATAATGCGGCTGACGAAATTAACCACCGCCGCCGTGCCGCCGGTCAGCAGGAACAACACGAACTGCCGCGACGGGAAAGCGCGGATCACGCTGTTGCCATCCGCGCCATGTTGCGGCCGAAGTCGATGCTCTCCGAGATGCCGCGATCTTCCGGGTAGTAGTAAGACGTATCCGCAACCAACAGGCCTTTAACCGGCAGGGCCACGGGCGGCAGCCGATCCAGGTGGCCCGGTTCGCAAATTGGCTGGGCATAACGGTAGCGGCTAGCGCGCAGTTCGATGAAATCGTCATCTGTCAACGTTGGGTTGATCTTGCACAGGTAGCGGCGCACCTTGTCCAGAAAAGCACTATTCGCTTCCTGGAACTTGGGATACCCGTCAGGCATGTAGAAGGGCACATAGACAATATGATGCTCCAGCGGCCGTAGATTGGTGTATTCGACCAGGCCAGGGATATCCATATCCGGGTCGTTGGTGTTCAGCCAGAAGTTTTCTGTCACCGTCCTCTTCAGCTTGGCGATGACGCAGACCACAGCGATATTCTTCAGGGACTGGAATGCTTGCAGAACATCGATTGGAAGGTCAGGCATGAGGCGGGGCACATAGGGCAACGGAACGGTGCTGATGATTTTGTCGAACGCATGGAATGTTTCGCCTTGCTGGATGCCCCTGACCGCACCGCCCTCCATGACCACGCGCGACACCGGCGAAGACAGTCGAATCTCGCCGCCATGCTGATCGATATCCGCCTTCAAGGCTTGCAACAGCGTGTTCGAACCGCCTTCGAGATACCCCAGCTTTTCCCGGAAAAGGTCATAGCGCGAACGCCCGATGCGGCGGATGCGGCTCCAGATCCAGGCCGCAGAGAGCCCATAGGCGTAATCATAGAACTTGTAATCGAACAGCTTGCGCCAGAGCACTTCGAAGGCCTCCTCACCAACCCAGCGCTTGATCCATGAGGTGGCTTCCAGCGTATCCAGCGGGTGCCAGTCTTTGCGCTTGGTGGAAAGAAAGGTATGCAGGCCATAGCGCAACTTGGCGATCAGGCTCAGGCCTGGGAATTTCAGCAAGGCAATGGGATTGCCCCAGGGATGGAGTGTGCCCTGATAAAAATAGCCCATCTTTGTTTCCACCCAGCGCATCTTGCCGGCGATGCCCAGTTCATCAAGCATTTGTAAAAAGCCGGAATCCGAAATGCAATGGAAGTGGTAGAAGCGTTCGATATCGAGGCCGTTGAAATCGAAGATGGCGGTCATGCCGCCAACCCGGTCGTCGGCCTCGAACAACACCGGATGATGACCATCGCGGGCCAGTTGATAGGCGACCGCCAGGCCCATGGGGCCGGCACCGAGTACTGCGATTGGTTGTTTACCCAAAGTATTATTTGTAGTCATTTTCACTCAAATGGTGATGTCAATGTAAAGTTCCAGTGTTTTCCGAGAAAACAACGACCCCCATACCGTTGACGATCCCGATACTGGCAGGATTCGGCCATGGAGCATGCGTTGCGGCATATTCCAGTACTTCAGGCATGCTGCTGTCGGCCTCTACAAAAGAAACATCATCACGCATCAGGTTGGCGAGTTGTTGCATGTGGAAAGCATCCATGAACTTGACTGCAACGCCAGTGGCAGTCTTGAACGGGTAATCTGACGACATATTGTATGTGCCGACAACCACAATCTTTTTGCCGTCCCAGTTTGTATCGG
>JBDLIZ010000675.1:0-3378 GCA_039714615.1 Pseudomonadota bacterium
GCGCCATCTCTATGGGCATGAATGGGCAAGGCGCTGCCGAGATGATCTACATACCAGAAGCTGTCCGCAAGAATAAAGAGATATATGGTCAGGTAGAGCCTACTTTCCGCGCATTTTGATTTTGACTTTCCGCGATTTTTAGCCTTCCAGGGGTCTGATTTCACAGGTTTTATTTTTTACTGGCGGTCATACCAAATCGTCTCAACTGCGCGTAGCACCTCATAAAGGCGACAATTATTAATCTCGACAAGATCGTCAGCGCCCGTGGCGATTTTGTCAAGGCAAATCACACTCCCTCGATACAACCGGCAATAAGTGTAGGCCCCTCCCGCGGTATTCGTGCGACTATCCCACCGAATTTGGCCCGATAATATTTCACCTTGGGGGGCTGGACATTCTCTTCCAGCGGGCGTACAGTAAGCTCGAGGAAAGAAGATGAACCAAGATCAACTACCCATTTCCAAGCCCTTACGTTTCTGTGGAGAACCAGTATCGAACGAACAGCTGGCGTTGATTACTCAGATCGTCACGCGCTGTGGTGGACTGAGTCGCACCGAGTTGGCCAATACCGTGTGCGAGTTGTTCGATTGGGCGCGACCCAACGGTAAACTCAAAACCGTGGAATGCCGGCAGTTCCTGGAACGGCTGCAAGCGCACAGTGCGCTGCCGTTACCCGCCACACGACACAAAGGCAGGGGTAAAAGCGAAAAGATCACATTCACCGCCGTTAGTGCCGATTGTAGGTCACTGCAAGGAACGGTCAGGGATTTTAAACCGATCAGCCTGCGCCTGGTCGACACAGCACAACAGCGAACGCTATTTCGCGAGATCATCGAACGCTATCACTACCTGGGTTATCGCATCCCTTTTGGCGCCCACTTGTGTTACCTGATCGAAGTGGCACAGCCGACACCGACGGTAGTTGGGGCACTCCAATTCTCCTCACCGGCTTGGCGCATGGCCTCACGTGACCACTGGATTGGCTGGACAGATACGGCGCGTGCTCGCCACCTGCAACGCATCGTCAATAATTCCCGTTTCTTGATTTTGCCATCTGCTCGCATCAAGTATCTGGCCAGTCACGTGCTCTCATTGGCGAGCCGGTGTTTAGTCAGTGATTGGCAGGCAAAGTACCATATCAAACCGTTGCTGCTGGAGACGCTGGTCGATACTCAAAGGTATTCCGGTGTCTGCTATCGTGCCGCGAATTGGCTCGAACTGGGACAGACCAGTGGTCGCGGTCGTCAAGACACTACCCATACCCGCCATGGCGCCTCACCTAAGCGTCTGTTCGTTTATCCGCTACGGACCGATGTCCGAGCATTGCTTCGTAGCGCCGGTGGCCAATGATAAGACAACGGGTGGGCAACCGATGGAGACGCTGATCCGCAAACGCATTGGCGAAATCCCGATCCTGAAAACGGTCATCCAACGGTTGAGATTGCGCGAGATATTGCTCAGCTACATTAAACCGCATGGCAACGAAACCGTGCCGGCAGTCGATACGCTGCTGGTACTGGTATGGAATATTGCTTGTGGTCGACAACCGCTGTATGAGTTGCCCGAGTGGGTCGAAAAACTCGACGGCGGGTTGTTGGGGCACACGGTGGATGCTGCCGAGAATCCCTATGGCGACGACCGCTTTGGCAGGGCGCTGGATAAGCTCTACGCGGCTGACAGGGCCTCGATGGTGACTGATATTGCACTGCGGGTGATCGAGACCACCGGGGTTGACCTGAGCGAGTTACACAACGACTCCACCACAGTGAAGAGCTTCGGGAGCATGCCGGGCAAGACGGCCACGGGATTGTACTTTACCCAAGGCCACAGCAAAGACCATCGCCCCGATCTCAAGCAGATTGTTTACAACCTCACGATCAGTGCCGATGGCGCGATCCCTATTCACTATAAAACCTACCCCGGTAATCGCACCGACGATACCCTGCACATTGAGACCTGGAATGCGCTGCGCCAGATTACCGGTAAGGCCGATTTCCTGTATGTAGCTGACAGTAAGGTCTGCACCCATAAGCAGCTGTCGCATATCGTGCGCTACGGTGGGCGCGTGGTAACGCTGATGCCTGAGACCTGGAAGGAGGCGAGCGCCTTTAAAGCCACGTTGCGTCAAACCGTCAAAGCCAAAAAGCGCATTCTGCGCCGTCGGCTCCCCAATGACGAAGAAGGTTATGAGACATTTTACTGTTTTAGCGGGCAATATCAGACCGAAAAGGGCCGCCATCCGCTGCACTGGATCTATTCCACGCAGAAGAAAATACGCGACCGTGCGGCACGAGAGAAACGGCTGCAAAAAGCCGAATACGATCTGACGGAATTGATGGGAAAACTCAACACGAGAGTGTTGAAAACCAAAGACCAAATTCAACAACGTGTGCAGAAGATACTGCAAGGTCACGGCGTGGAAACGTTTTACCACACCGAAATTGGTACGGTCAAACAACAGTGGACAAAGCAGATCGGCAAAGGCAGACCGGGTAAGAATACCCAGTATGAAACCATCGTTGAGATTCTGTACACACTCTCCTGGAGGAGAAATAGGGAAGCCTTGGATCGGGAAAAAAAGGTCGATGGTATCTTTCCCATCCTTTGCACTGACGAAGCCATGAAGGCGAAAGCCGCATTGGAGGCCTACAAATATCAGCCGCGACTCGAAAAGCGATTTTGCCAGCTCAAGAGCGTGCATCAGGTGGCACCTACGCTGTTTAAGCGAGTTGAGCGTGTCGAAGCGATTATGTTGTTATTCTTTCTGGCGTTGATCCTCCAGGCGGTCATTGAAAGAGAAGTTCGCCGAAAAATGAGGGCGTCCAATATTGACGCGCTGTCTATCTACCCTGAACATCGACTCGCTTACCACCCAACGACCGCGAAGATATTTGAGCGTTTTCAGGATATTTCCAACTATAGGGTCGTCGAAGGTGACCAGGTGAACAAAGTCTACCGTGATGAAATTACCGATCTACACAGGGAAATACTCGCATTGCTGGGCATGACAGAGAAAAACTATTGGCAAAAGGTGGCATGAATCGGGAGGGGTATAGGCGTCAATCCGAACACGCTATAGGCTGATTTCTTGAAATTTCCCATCCAGATAATTATGGAAAAGTCCGAATCAGAATGCGCGGAAAGTAGGATTTAGTTTATTACGTAAACTATTAGTAATTCTAGTGGGACATCCGCTGAATTAACTTGGAGAATGAACACGATGAGTGGCGGGTTATCGAATGTGGTGGCTGACCAGCCTGTTTCTCATATCGCCCAGTAAATCATAGGCCATGTGAAGAATTTCTCCGCTCTAGCGGCCGATAGCCAACAGGAAGCCGACCGGCTGTTTGCTGAGGACTTGGCTAGGCAGCTTCCGGA
>JBDLIZ010000676.1:0-3378 GCA_039714615.1 Pseudomonadota bacterium
GCTCATGTATTTGCTTACGGTTTCCAGCATGTTGGGAATTAAATCCGCACGTCGCTGGTAATTACTTTCAACCTGCGCCCAGGATTCAAATACCGTTTCTTCTTTTTCCACGATTCCGTTGTACAATGATACAACCCATACCAGTAACAACAGCAGTGGTATGAGAATGAATAACGCGACCGACAGGCCGCCTGTTAGTGCCTTTCCCATATTTCCAACCTCTTGTGGTTGATTTAAAACTGTACGCACGTCCTGTATTTCCACTGTGATGCCGGCCGTTTCAGGTGAAGATGACATGACACTCCAAACGATGATTACCAACGTCACTACGCATAACGATGCCAATATCAGCCAAATTTGCCTAGATGATTGAGATCGTGATTTTTCTGTTTTCGGTTTATATTCAAGACTATCCGAAAGGCGCCTCGCTTGTTCTTCAGTCAGAACACCTCGCTCCTGCATGCGCGCAACGCGCTCCTCATAGCCCATTTTTAATCTCCCTGATGCGCCTGATGCCTTCATCCGGATCGGTCTCGCCATCCTCAATCCGCGCCAGCGTATTCTCAATAGCGCGATAGTTTTTATTGCGCTCGTCTTCTACTTTTCTGATCAACTCGTTCAGACGCTTTCGCAATGTGGGATAGGTTATATCGAAATGCTCGGCCACCTTTTTCATGTTTCCACCACAGATAATCAGTTCTTCAGCCAGTCTCTGTTCATCTCCGGTTAGCCGTGCCAATGGCGGCAAGTAAACCTCTCCATCCACGTGTAACTTTCCGCATTCACAACTCTGTCTTGTTAGAGTCATCCTCTTGTCTGGACATAGTGGGCATTGTTTCAACATATGAATAGAATGTAGGTTATATTGATCTATATTGCAATATAATTAAAATGTTTACCTAGTTTTTTTAATAATAGTTATATTTGGCTTTGGGCTATGGAAGCGATAATGGCAGAGAAATAGCCGGATAAAGAAACGTTCAGTCTCGAGATTCATGCAGGAGGTAACGGCTTCGAAGATAAAAAGGGGATAATTGATGCAATCAACCAACTACTTTCAGAGAAACAAAAACACGAATCTGCGGAAAGGCAGCGAATAATAAATCGGAAGTTAATGGAATATAACAATACCCGGAATCAAAGTTCTCACTAAAACAAGAATGGAACCAGACCAAACCCCCATCAACATCTGGATGCCATGTCAGAGCTGTATCTGAACGCCCACGCTGATTTGTACGGATGATTACCTTAACCTATTTGTGTGCAACACTGTTATCCGGGATAGAGGCGGTGTGGCTCACCCCAATTTTTTGCGCAAAGTCCGCTGCACACTCGGACGATGCTTCTGCCAGTTTCTTTTTCAGCAGTTCGGCACCATTTTCCATTAATTCGTCATAGGTCGGCGATTGCTCGGAGTACGCTTCATTGATCAGGCAGCGTTCCGAGCTGATCACGCGTTTGTCTTTGGCGTTGATCAATCGGGCCTGAGCCACGTAATTGACTTTATATTTGGTCTTGAACGGGTAGTACATGGTACCCCAGCCAAAGGTCCTTACATCCAGCACAATACCTTCATTAGAGGCCATGGCGGCTACATCCTCGGGGTTGCTCTCATAGGGTCTGGTTTCGTCGATGATGGTGATATCGCTGATCTGGTAGGCCTCTGACAGGTCTTTGGCCAGGCTGCTCTTGATGTTGATGGCAGGGTCAACCAGCTTGTGCTCCTCCACCAGTGCCTTGCCTTCGGTAACAGCAGCGGCTACACCAAGGACGGCAAAGGCGCCTTTGGTATTAGTCATGGGCAGAAATGGATCAGGCTCATAGTGGATAACGGTCAGCTTGCTTTCGTATAACGATGAGGTGTCCTGTTCACTGATGGTCATGGGTGAGGTTGCGCAACCACCTAAAACAATACCGGCCACAGCGAATGCAATCAGTTTGGATATCAGTTTATTCACAGCTTTTCTCCCTGGATATGTGCGGTTGAGCAATATCTGGCCTAATAAATCAGGAAAATCTATCCCTGATGCTACCTATCGGCCTGCCTGGATCGAAGTTTAGGGGAAGGTATAGGCTGAACCGAGCGAAACGTATCGGCGTAACCATTTTTGGCCATGTTGCAGGTGAATTGCCAATTATCACCTGAAAACGACACCTTGGACAGACTTGTTCCAGAAAGTAATATTCACTACCCTCCTCTGCCATGAAGGATCTGCTGGTACTCCCCGCCCATCTATTGACTCAGATCGCCATGAGCCGCAAGGACAATTGCCGGGACAATGCGGTGACGGAGCCGCTGACTTATGCAGAGAACTACAAAACGGTTGAGAAAGCCCGGTCTGGATTTTTTGAGTACATTGAAATGTTCTGCAATCGGGTACGGAGACATTCATCGATTGGCTATGTCAGTCCACAAGAACATGAACAGCCGTTTGAACAATTAACCGTGTCCAGTCTTCGCAGGTAAGAGCAACCGCTGGGTAAACAGGCATGAATTATGTGGTTTGGTTAATTGCAGGCGTATTACTTGGAGGGGTTTTGCTTCTTTACGCCCGTGCGCATGGAATAAAGGGCGAGAAACGCATCCTGTCCGTAGCGCTTGTGATCGCGGCGGTCATTTATATTGGTTTTGCGTTTGTCTGGGGTAATACGGCCTGGATTGCAATAGAAATCGCAGGAGTCCCTGCTTATGGGGTGTTTGTATGGCTGGCCATTCGACACTCCTTTTATTGGCTTGCTGTAGGGTGGGGTTTCCACCCTGCCTGGGACGTTGTGCTTCACCTGCTGGGCCCGGGGCATGCCATTGTGCCGGAGTGGTATGCAGTAGCCTGCATATCTTTTGACTTGCTTGTAGCCGGATATATCCTCGCCCGTACGATGAAATCGAAAAATGATCGGGTCGTGGATAAACCAATCCGTCCAGACGATAGCGCTGACGCGGCTCGCCTGAAGTCAACTATTGAAGCAGGTTGATGGGGGGGTACGGATCACAAGCTCCACATATACGGGATTTTTCAGATGCCCATTGCCGCGTGATCAGGGATTTTCCACACACACAGTTAAACGCACCGGGACATACTTATGAAAGGGTGTGGCACTAAGGGGATCACAATGCTTCGCGTCTGTGAGCAGATTGATCAAAGGACCATGTGCCTTACGCTCACCGTTTGTATCGGGGTAGTCGAGGCCGTAACCGTGCGGCAGGGTGACGACACCCGGGAGCACACTGTCGCAGACCTTCACCCGAACCGTCACGCTGCCGCGCTCCGATTCGCAGCTTGCACGTACACCGTCGCCCAGTTGGAAACGCTCCGCATCCTGCGGGTGAATACGCAAAGCACCGTCAAAGTCGCCCTTTCTCCAGTTCGGATCACGGAA
>JBDLIZ010000677.1:0-3377 GCA_039714615.1 Pseudomonadota bacterium
GCTTTATTTTGATGATTTGCAAGTGCCGGCAGGTGTTTATGAGACCCAAACGCCCGCGGCACAAAGGATTGATCCACAACGCTATGACGGTTTGTTAAGGCCGCGCGAGCGAAACAGCAATAAGGGACGGTTTGGACATGTGTTGGTGATCGGGGGAGAACGCGGAATGTCCGGCGCGGCGCGCATGGCGGGTGAGGCCGCTGCTCGTACGGGCGCAGGTTTGGTCAGTGTGGCAACTCGGGACTGTCATGCCTCGATGTTGAATCTGACCGTACCTGAGCTCATGGTCCGTGGTGTTGAATCGGCTGACGCGCTTGCTCCCCTCCTGGAGCGGGCCACGGTCATCGCCATCGGTCCGGGTTTGGGGCAGACAGAGTGGTCGCGTAGTTTGCTCGAAGCCGTACTCCATCTCCCCCATCCCATGGTAGTGGATGCCGATGCCCTGAATCTGCTGGCGACAGACCCTAGGGAATCGGATCAGTGGGTTCTGACCCCTCATCCAGGCGAGGCGGCCCGTCTGTTGCACTGTGATACAGAGACGATCCAGAGCGATAGGTACGCTGCGGCAGCCTCGTTACAGCAACGCTATGGCGGGGTTTGCGTACTTAAAGGTGCAGGGACGCTGGTGGCTAGTAAAGAGCGAGTTGCTGTTTGCAACACGGGTAATCCGGGGATGGCGTCAGGGGGGATGGGCGATGTTCTGACCGGAGTCATTGCGGGTCTATTAGCTCAAGGATTGAGCCCTGTGGATGCGGCTGAGTTGGGGGTGTGGGTACACGGTGCCGCAGGTGACGCAGCCGCCGCTCAGGGGGAGAGAGGAATGCTGGCCAGCGATCTGTTTCCTCATCTTCGCCAGCGGCTTAATCCGTGATATGCAGTGTGCCAAGCAGTCAGGTGATGGCGGCCCTGGGCGGGCGGCTTGCCCTGGTCTGCGATTTGGGGGTGCTTATTTCACTGCAAGGTGGACTCGGGGCGGGGAAGACCACCCTGGTACGCGGGTTTCTTCATGCCCTCGGCTATGAGGGGGCGGTGAAGAGTCCGACGTATAGCCTCGTCGAACCTTACGAGTTCTCACGATATGATGTGTATCATTTTGATTTCTATAGATTGACGGATCCCCTGGAATTGGAATACATGGGGGTGCAGGATTATTTTCAGCACCGCTCGATCTGTTTGGTGGAATGGCCCGATCGGGCTAAGGAATTTCTCCCTGATGCCGATATCACCATCGCTATACAATTCATGGGCGAGGGTCGCCGGGTGGAGCTGACGGGGCACAGCGAAGCCGGTCGTCGGATATTATCTAAATTTGAGCATATCGGCTGATGTAATGCTGTAGAAGTTGGTGGTAAGCATCGGAATTAATAATAAATCTTGAATTTCTTTCAAAATCGATCACACTTATAACAATGGCTCTTATACTCACACCGGAAGGCTTTTCCGTGCTCCAGGGTATGTTGAATTCACCGTAGCACAAGGTGAATCACGTAACTAATGGTAAACGCTATGATTTTTATCCTTCAGTACCGCTATACGATGATCGGGTGCCATCCGTCATGGATATATCGGGTTCCCTTAGTCATGGGAGGGAAGCTAGGGCGTGAATAAAATATTGCAACCAAGGCGTCAATTCATATTCGAATGTTTGGCGGGTGGGCTCACGGCGTTACTCGGTTTATATTCGCAGCCGTTATGGGCGCGCCAGAAGGTCATTGTCCGCAGCATTTACCAGTCCTCGGAAGGTGATAAAAATAATGTCATTTTTGATTTGAGCGCGTCCGTTCGCCACCATATTTTTACCCTGCATAATCCAGAGCGGGTGGTGATCGATCTTAACAATGCGCGTGTATCTCAGGGGTTCGGCAGCCCAAAATTCGATCGCTCCCTAGTCAGGAGCATCCGTTATGCTAAGCGAGAGCGCTCCGATCTACGGGTGGTCGTCGATCTGGTTAAGGCCGTCAGTCCCAGAAGTTTTCTGCTACCTCCGGCCGATGGCAAGGGGCACCGGTTATTGGTTGAGCTCCAACCATCACGCGCCAAGAAACGCGAGCCGGTCATTACCGCCAATCCCGATAAGAAACAACTGCGCGATGTTGTCATCGCCATTGATGCCGGTCATGGCGGCAAGGACCCAGGGGCCATAGGCAGAAGGTATAAGACGCGTGAAAAAGATGTTGTACTTGCCATTGCGCGGCGCCTGGAAGCCCTTATTAAAAGGGAAAAAGGCATGCGCGCGGTGATGATACGTAATGGGGATGTCTTTTTGCCTCTGCGCACCCGGATCGCGCGGGCCAGGCAGCACCAGGCCGATCTGTTTATCTCGATTCATGCCGATGCCGCGAGGAATCGTCGGGCGCGAGGCTCATCGGTATATGTACTATCCAAGAACGGGGCCTCAAGCGAGGCGGCCCGGGTGTTAGCAGAAAATGAGAATAGGGCGGATCTAAAAGGAGGCGTGCTATTTGGTAAGGAAGACCAAGTGGCCAAGGTCATCGTGGACCTTATGCTAAATGCTACCATCGAGGCCAGTATCGATCTGGCCGACGGCATGTTGAGAACGCTGAAAAAGACCGGAAAGATTCACCGCAGCCGGGTGGAACAGGCCGGATTCGTCGTTCTGAAGGCGCACGATATGCCCTCGGTGTTAGTGGAGACGGCCTTTTTGTCCAACGCGCAGGATGAAAGGCGGCTGCGCAGTAAGGTGCATCAACGTAGCATTGCCAAGGCCCTGTTGGGGGGGATCAAGCATTATTTGAAGGACTATGCGCCGCCGGGCACCCTGATGGCCTCAATGAACCGCACGACACATGTCATACGATCAGGCGAGACACTCTCTGCCATAGCGCAGCGTTATGATGTCGAGATCAACACGATACGTTACTATAACGCGCTCAAGAGCGACCGTATCCGTACCGGTCAGGTGTTGCAGATACCAATCAGCGTGGGGGGATAGGCGATTTTAAGGCATTTCTGTTGGCATAATACGAGATTAAAAAATCGGTCCCCAATTTCAGTTTAAAATACGTATTGCGTCAGATTATCAGTTAGACAACCGTAACCTCATGTAATAATGGACCATTTCAGAAAGTAGATCCGCGCCGAGGTGTGCCGAGAACGTGGGTTTACGCTTTCCGATCAGGGAATCAGGCAGGGAATCAGGCAGCAGAGGGAATCAGAGGGAATCAGGGGGCAGAATCAGGGGACAGGGGCAGAATCAGGGGACACAATACCAATTTATGCTATGCTTCCTTCATGGCAAGACTAGCAAGAGTGGTCGTTGCGGGAATCCCGCATCACATCACCCAGAGAGGGAACCGTCGACAAGAGGTTTTCTTCCGTGACGAAGATTACCAAAAGTATCTGGATCTGATGTCTCA
>JBDLIZ010000678.1:0-3375 GCA_039714615.1 Pseudomonadota bacterium
GCGAGGGGAAGCCATTTTGAGACAGATTTTTCGTTCGTTTGAGGAGAATAGCCCTGGCTATTTGACGAAAAGGATCGGGAAATCGGGCCAAAAGGGCTTTTCCGCAGTAGATCAGTCCTAAACCCGACAGGCTCCTAGGTCGCCGGGCTCTCCGGGACTGGGTTCCCGATGACTGTGGCACGCTTGCCCGGTATTCTAAACCCGATAAGATACCACATAGCGCCAAAAGCTTGACCAATTATGCAGACGACGACGGAAAAGCGGACGGACCATCGAGGTGCTGATCAGCAGATTCTGGGTAGGGCGGAGGCGTTAACGTACCTTTTTCCGCAGGAGATGTTGAAACCCCCTTCTGTCAGTATCGTCGTCACCAATCACAACTACGCTCGCTACCTGCCAGCGTGCCTCCGGTCAATCGCACAACAGACCTATAGCCGATTTGAGTGCGTCATTGTCGACGATGTCTCTACCGATGACTCTGTCGATGAAGTTCGCCGGTTCCTGGCGACCAAAGCTTCCGGTGGACGGTTTCGGCTCATTGAGCACGAGGAAAACCGGGGCCAGATGGCCGGGTTCAAGACGGGACTCGAGAATACCAGCGGTACGTTCGTGGTTTTTGTCGATTCGGATGATGTCCTCTTGCCCGATTTCATCGAGACACACCTGAAGGCGCACCTGAACGGTTCGTACGCAGTGGCCTTCACCTGCTCGGACCAGCTACAGATAGATGATGACGGCGAAGTCGTGGCGAGCACTTACCCCCAGGTTTGCAAGGTGCGGGACCGTGAATCAGGAAAAAAACCACGAGGGCTGCCGGCGCTGCTGTCCTGGACTCTATCATCTGATGACGCTCTGCCGCTGCGGCAGCAGCCCCAGGACTGGGCCTACCTACCCGCGCTATCCGGGTTTGTCGGAGACTGGTTCTGGAGCACCACGAGTGCGATGATGTACCGGAGGGCCGCGCTGGAGCTGGTGCTGTCCGACGATTGCGACCAGTTCTGCATTTGCGCCGACTACTATCTTGTCACCTTCTCTCAGGCGGTTGGCGGAAGCCTCGTAATCCCCACAGTACATGGCGCCTATCGCAGACACGGTCAAAACGGTTTCAGCCACAGCGCAGTGGTCGGAGGGGAGCACTCGCCCGGAAATCACCTGACCCACCCGCCGTACGGAAAGTTCAATGAGTCTTTTGTACGACATGCGGTCGGCAGCTTCGACCAATTTGTCTCCGTTCTGGGCACGGACCGCGCCCACCTGCTGGTCGCGAGGTTCGCGCCGAAGAAGCTCTTTCGCAAGCTGCTCTTGCGCGGTCCGCAACACAGAAACCCTTTGCTTTCCAGATGTTCCCTGCTTAGACAGCGGTTTTTCTGGAGAACTTTGAAAGTGTATTACGCGTTGAGTTCCCGATTTCGTTTTGTCCGCAACGTAATGACCGCGAAAAAATAGCGATTCGTCCTCTGGGCAGGAATTTTGATCAATCTCATCGCCAAGTTCTTCTTCGCTCGGGGACGGCGCGGCCGCGCGATTCTGGTGCTGTTGTGCGTGCTGACATCGCTTGCTTCCATTCTCGAGGTCACTGGCATCCTGCTGATCTTTCCCTTGATACGGCTGTTACACAATTCAAACTTCATACACGAGACTCCAATCCTTGAACACATTTATCGTGCCTTGGATTTCGGGCATGAGCGCTACTTCGTGCTGGCCTTTGGCGGATTGCTTCTTGCGGTGTTTGTCATCAAGAACCTGTACATCACTTACGTCTATTTCCTGCAGCGCCGCTTTGCGCGCCAGGGTGCTGCTGAACTGTCGCATTTTCTGCAGCGCCTTTACTTCAAGGCGCCCTATATAATGTTGGTTAACCGGAACACCTCGGAGCTGCTGCGAAACATCCGCAACGTCGTTCCGCAGGTTTACTTCAAGGTTGGCCTGGGTGTGGTTAACGTCATAGCTGACGGCGTGGTGGTGCTTGGCATCGGGACCGCCCTTCTTTTCATCGAGCCTTGGGCCACCCTGATCGTGGCGATTGTTGTCGGAGTGCTGTACGCCACCCAGTCATATGTTTTTGGTTCCTACCTCGCACGCTGGGGAGCGCAGGCGCTGCGTGCGACCAGAGACGGGCAGAGGATGCTCAGTGAGGCGTTCCGGGCCTTTAAGGAAATCCGCGTCCTGGGACGAGAGGAACATTTTCTTCGAACCCTGGACGATATTCACCGGCGCGAGGCGGTCTTCGCCGGCAACAAGCAGTTTCTCATCGAGACGATCCGGCCCATGACCGAGATCGTTATGCTTTGCGGAATCTTTATCGTAGTGGCCCTGGTGTTGCTCGACAACGATCCCCAAGACTCGCTGCCCAGTCTGGCACTTTTCGCCGTGGCGGGAATTCGGCTTGTCCCCACTCTCAATCGCCTGTTCAGGAGGCTTGGGGACGTGCGCAACGGCATGCCGTCGGTTCGCAAGATACTGAGCGAGATAACGCGGTTTGAAGATCAGGACATACCGACCAAGAGCCAGGCAGGGAAACTTCCGTTTAAAGACGAGATTCGAATCGAGAACGCCAAGTTCAGGTATCCGGGAAACCGGCACCTCACGGTGAAGCTGACCGACGCCGTTATCCATCGTGGCCAGTTCGTCGGCATTGTCGGTCTGTCGGGGGTCGGTAAGTCGACTCTGATGGACCTGATCCTGGGTCTTTTGAAACCGACCACGGGTCGTATTCTCATAGATGGGCGAGACATGGCCGCAGATACAGGCGCTTGGCAAAACAACATCGGCTATGTTCCTCAGAACATGTTCTTCGTTGACGATACCGTGCGCCGGAACGTGGCCCTCGGGATACCGGATGACGCGATTGATGACGATCGGGTTTATGAGGTCTTGGCCCTTGCCAGCCTTGGGCGCGAGGGCGGGCACTTTCCTGACGGACTGGATACCCTCCTGGGCGAACATGGTGTGCGGATTTCAGGCGGCGAGCGACGGCGGGTGGGCATAGCACGAGCGCTCTACCATGATCCTGATGTCCTGGTGCTGGACGAGGCGACGGCGGATCTTGACAATGAAACGGAACGCGCCGTGATCCAGACTCTGCAAACCATGAGGGGTGAGAAAACCATCATCATGGTTGCCCACCGGCTGAGATCGGTGAGGGACTGCGATACACTTTTTTTCATGAAAAATGGGAAAATAATGGACAGTGGCAGCTTCGATGAGTTGTATGATCGGCGCCCGGGATTCAGGCGACTGGTCAGGCTGGAGGGTTCTCACCGATGACGATTCTTGAGGGAAGCCGGTTACCGGCCGCTTCGATTGCGGTTGCCGTGGTTTTTACGCTGACGATTGCGGTTGCTCCCAGGGACATTTCCGCCGTGCCGCTGGATC
>JBDLIZ010000679.1:0-3372 GCA_039714615.1 Pseudomonadota bacterium
CAGAATATACCGGATGATCTTATTCAAACGACGGTCACTGGCTATATCGAAGAACGTATAAAGTCCCTTCAGGAGCGTTTGCTGACCCTAGATAGTTTATGGCGGATTGCAAACTCACAGGATTTATACCCCGGCGAGAGAACCCGGGAGAACCGCAAAGACATCGTTACGCGGATGCGGGAAAGTATTTTTGTGGATATGGTTGACGTCAAGACCAATGACCCCGGAAGCGGTAAGCAGAGCACTGCAACGATTGCCTTTACCGTCGCCTTTGAGTCTGGCACTCCTCAGGATGCAAAAAACGTCACCGAGGAATTGTCCTCGCTGTTTCTACAGGAAAATCGCAAGGCACGCTCTACTCAGGCCGCTGATGTGTCAAACTTTTTGGAGGCGGAGGCGGACAGACTGAACAAGGAGATTGTAGGGTTGGAGAAAAAGCTTGCGCGCTTCAAGCAGGAGCACAAAGATCAGCTTCCAGAGCTCTTGGATGTAAACGTGAAATTATTCGAGAAAGCGGAATCGGATATCGGCAATACTGAACAGCAGATTCGTGGCTTCCAGGACACAATAAACGCCCTGCAAGCAGAACTTGCGATCACTAATCCTTATCAGGATATTCAAACCGCTACCGGGCAAAAAATACAGGCTCCGGCTGAGCGGTTGAAAGTGCTAATGGCCGAGTATCTGCGCCTTTCTTCTACGTACAATCCCAATCACCCGGATGTGATGAAAATGCGCAATGAAATTAGGTCGCTTGAGTCCCAAACCGGTGGTCGGACTTCGGGTGTCCATAAGCTCTTTGGGGAACTCACCAGGCAACAAGCCGAACTGATGAACGCTCGGCAAAGATACTCGAATGAGCATCCGGATGTTAAGAAATTAAAGCAGTCGGTAGCGATGCTGGAGGCAAAACTGAATGAGATGCAGCTTCCGGGTTTACCGAGTTCGACGCAATTACTCGTGGCGCCAGACAATCCGAGATATGTATCACTGAAGACTCAATTGAGTGCGGCGCAAGGGAACTTGAAGGCAGAAAGAGCTAAATTGGTTCAACTCAATCAGAAAATGGCAGAATACGAGAGGCGTCTTTTCCAAACCCCCGCTGTGGAACGAGATTATAAATCGCTTGCCAGAGACTATGAGAATGCTCGTAAGAAATATCAGGAACTCAAAGACAAGCAGCGCCAAGCCCGGTTAGCAGAGCAACTGGAGGGCGGCTCACAGGCGGAACAGTTGATCATTATTCAGCCAGCCTTCCTTCCCATTACACCAGATAAACCTAACCGGCTGGGTATCGCATTACTGGGTTGTTTCTTAGCGTTCGCTGGTGGGGTTGGGTCTGTATCAGTTGCGGAATATATGGATCACACCATCCGTGGTTCTAGAGGGATTATTGATGTATTTGAGGCGCCGCCACTAGCAGTGATACCGTTAATAAGACAAAGCAGGAATTCTGTTTGAAACCGAGATATTGGCTATCAATAAGGCATGATATGATGGCATGGGTTAAATATGGATAGAATATCAAAAGCACTTGAGCTGGCTAAAAAACCTCGACGAGGCGGCGATTCTAGGTGGTCAGGTGAAATCTCACAAGACATTTCCTATACGCATACTCGCACAATTCATCTTGATCAAGATCATTTGCGAGACAATCTAATAATAGGCGGTTTAGAGGACAAACGGGTTATTGATACCTACAAACTGCTCCGCACCCGGCTGTTGCATCGCATGCAACAGAATAATTGGAAGACCTTGGGCATTTCGAGTTCGCGAGAGAACGAAGGGAAGACTCTCACATCGATCAATCTCGCTATCTCCATTGCGATGAAAATAAACTACACGGTCATATTGGTCGATGCTGATTTGCGAAGACCTAGTATCCATAAGTGTTTAGGAATGGATGCTGAATACGGCCTGAGTGATTATCTGGAATCGGATATCCCCATTGAAGATATAATGATTCATCCTGGTATAAATAGGCTTATAGTCATACCCGGTTCGGAGTCCGTCAGTGGTGCATCGGAACTTTTGGCATCACCTAAGATGATAAATTTGGTTAAGGAGCTTAAGTCGCGTTATCCAACGCGGTTGGTGCTTTTCGATTTACCGCCGGTACTCGTCGGTGATGATGTCGTTGCCTTTGCCCCCTACATCGATGCTGCCATGCTTGTTGTCGAGGATGGTAGATCCCGTTCGGATGAGCTTGGATTGGCGATACAGCTCTTAGAAGAGACGGAGTTGATTGGGACGGTATTGAATAAATCAACTGAGAATCCTGGTGGTAGAGTTGATTCTTATTATTATTAGGAAATTATCGAAATTGAGCTAACGGTCGGGGCTGGAGTTGCTGCTTCGCCGCTATGCATGAGGACTGAGGGATTCTATATCGCCTTTCAAGATATTCAATAAGCTTTGAGAATCTTTCCTTATAAAATTAAGCCGCTGTCTTCTGGTAGGCTTCTTCGTATTCAAACACCCATTGTTTCTTAATATGATAAGTACGATTAGTATTTGATCAAACCATTAGCAGTGTATGCATTTATTTAATCCTAAACCTAGATTCTGCAAGTGATCGCACATACATAGCACAAGCTCTTGATCCGTATAGCGATATTTGCTCCCTCGGGAATTACAATAAGGATTCCGCTCGGTCTTAAATTCGCTCTACGAATCAAAGTCTTGCACTCTGCAAGCACGATCACTTGCAGGATCTAGGTTAAAACTATAGCTCAGGTGCGTTTATGAAAGTAGTCATATTGGCTGGCGGTCTTGGTACTAGACTCTCCGAAGAAACTGCCATCCGTCCCAAGCCGATGGTAGAGATTGGGGGTAAACCTATTCTATGGCATATCATGAAAATCTATTATTCATATGGATTCAGGGAATTCATCATATGTTGTGGCTACAAGGGGTATGTAATAAAGGAGTATTTTGCCAATTATCTGCTGAGTGTATCTGATGTTACCTTTAGAACAAAAAAAAATGAGATGCAGATACATGAAAATATGGTGGAGGATTGGGATGTAACATTGATTGACACGGGCGATACCACGATGACGGGGGGGAGAATTAAGCGGATTAAGGATTACATTGGTGATGAAACCTTCTGTCTCACATACGGAGACGGTGTCAGTGATATTGATATAGGGCAATTAATCGAATTTCATAGAAAAGAAGGTGTTCTTGGGACATTGGCCGCAGTTCAACCTCCTGGTCGTTTTGGGGCTTTCAGTTTGGCAGAAGGGCAGACCAAGATTGATCATTTCAAAGAAAAGCCTCAAGGTGACAATGCCTGGATTAATGGCGGGTTCTTTATTTTAGAGCCTGATGTGATGGATTACATAAAAGATGACCGTACAGTCTGGGAGG
>JBDLIZ010000680.1:0-3368 GCA_039714615.1 Pseudomonadota bacterium
CACCGCCAGCTGGACACCCTGCGAGAGCATGGTTTCACCCAGCTTTGCTGCATCAGTCAATCGTGATGCCATGTTGACTGAATCGCCGGTCACGGTGTAGTGCGCATCATTGCCTACCCCGCTTGCGATCACCTGGCCATTGGCGACGCCAATGTGTGTGTTGATTGCTCTGCCGGATAGTTCACTCACCCCGGACATCGCATCCTGAATTTCCAGTGCCGCTCGTACTGCACGCAGAGGATCGTTGCTGTGAGCGACAGGTGCGCCAAAAATAGCCATCGCACAATCGCCAATGTGTTTGTCTACCGTGCCGCCATGCTTGACGATGATGTTGTCTGCGGCATCCAGAAAATGACCGAGTATGTCGTGTATTTCTTCTGCATCGAGTTCGGACGACATTTTTGTAAACCCGACCAGGTCGGCAAACAGGATAGTTACCTGACGATATTCTGCTGCATCTTCAGAGGACTGTCTTTGTTCCTTTTGATTCTCAGCGGGTTGGGACTGCAACTGCGGTAGAGACTCGATCGCCGACAGCAAAATTCTTCGATGGCCAAGCAGGACGCCGAGATCGATGAAATCCTGTTCCATCAGAAATGGCAGGGTTTGCAGATCGATGCCGTTCTCAGCAAAAGTATCCGCATATTTCTCCAGTCCCAGCTTCTCTAACCAACTCAGCACGTCCGACATGACAACACCTGCGTCCTTAATTAAGTGGCGTATAATATCCCAGCCCATCATGGAAATCTGTTACTGATCTGCTATCGTAACCTGAGGCATCTCTGATTAATTACTTAACCGTCATTCCGGCGAATGCCGGAATCCAGTAAGCTTACTGGTTCAAAACATCTGGATTCCGGATCTACGCTACGCTTCGTCCGGAATGACGAATAATGCTGAAACTCCCTAAATGAATCGCGACAAACGCGTGCAGATATTTTCTCTGCTGAAAAACGCCAATCCCAAACCTGAAACCGAGCTCAATTACACGTCACCGTTTGAGCTGTTGATCTCTGTCATCCTGTCTGCCCAGGCCACGGATGTCGGCGTCAACAAGGCGACTTCCAAGCTCTACCCTGTCGCCAACACCCCGCAGCAATTCCTGGATCTCGGACTCGACAAGCTGAAGCAGCATGTCAAGACTATTGGCCTGTACAACACCAAGGCCGCTAACATCATCAAGACCTGTGATATTCTTGTCAATCAACATGAGGGTGAGGTGCCGACGACACGAACTGCACTTGAGGCATTACCCGGAGTAGGACGAAAAACTGCTAATGTTGTATTGAATACAGCATTTGGCCAGCCCACTATCGCGGTGGATACCCATATTTTCCGTGTCTCGAACCGTACCGGTATCGCGCCCGGAAAAACCGTACGTGAAGTCGAGGACCGCCTGATGCGCCTGGTACCCGATGAATTCAAACAGGATGCCCACCACTGGCTGATTCTGCATGGGCGTTACACCTGCATTGCCCGCAAGCCCCGCTGCGGTAGCTGCGTCATTCACGATCTGTGTGAATTTAAAAAGAAAACTGGCGATTAGAAGAATGACTGCCCAGGTTGCAACAGGTTTCAGCTACGGGACGCACCCGATCAATGCGCACGCCATTAATGCAGTGGAAATTGCCATGCAGAAGGCAGGACTGGAACAGGCTGAAAGTGTTCTGTTGTTCATGACCCATGATTACATCGATGATCCTGATTCCGCCGTGCGGCTGGCGGCACGCACTGCAGGCTGTGTGCAGGTTGCGGGGGCGATCGGATACGGCATCCTGACCGAAGAAGACTGGCTGCTGGACAGTCCTGGTGTTGCCGCAATGGTGTTTGGTCCCGGTTGTGGTATTGCTCCGCGCAATGCCATTACTCATAAAAGTGTGTTGGCAATCTCCACCCCATCCGGCTTCGATGCCGGCTGGCTGCAGGATGCTGTCCCACATATTGGCGCAATTGCCTCAGACCCTATTGGTCAGGGTGACTACCAGGTGTGGAGCAATGGACGCATACAGAAATCGGGACGTATTTCACTCGGTATAGGGCATGCCAATGCCGGTTTTGCAGTTGCACAGAGCTTCAAGACACTGACTCAGCCACGTCGCATCAACGCGAGCGATGGCCTGGATGTAATTAATATCGATGGACAGCCTGCCCTGGACATGTTGCTCAACTCACTGCCAGAAGAATTAAGGAACCAGCCCGTCCTGCCATTACACCAACTGCTCAGTGGCGTGGTATTCGGCAACCCGGTCAATGCCATCAAGGAAGGACGCTTCCAGCTGGATCACATCATCTCAACCAATCCACAAAGTTTTTCGATTACGCTTACCTCTGAACTACAACCCAACGAGTACATGTTCCTGGCTATTCGTGATCCTCGTACCGCAGAACTGGATATGCAGGAGTCCATTGATACAGCACAAAAAAGACTTGGATCGCAACCCGACTTCGGTTTGCTATTCCCCTGCTTTGGGCGCGGTCCTTCATTCTATGGAGGACGGGATCGTGATATCGAGATACTCGCCGATACATTTCCAGAAATGCCTTTTATCGGCTTCTACGGTAACGGTGAAATTGGCCCGATGATTGAGGGTAATCATACCTACCAGTACTCCACTTCACTGGGCCTGTTCAGTGTTCAGGGTGGTCACTAATGTACGGCAATGACCGAAGCAGTATGCGCAAAGTGTTCTTCAACGCATGGGACAAGTATCGCCAGTCCTTGCCGCTGGAAGGCATCGAACAGCGCCTTATCGAAATTATATTGCAGCACCCGGAATACCATACCGTACTCGAGGACAGTGAACGCTACCTCGACCATGACTGGTTACCTGAACAGGGTGAAACTAATCCGTTCATGCATATGAGCATGCATGTCAGTATCGAAGAACAGCTTGCTACCAATTCTCCGCGCGGAATTGGTGATCATTTTCAACGTATCCTGAGTTCAGAAGGTGACCGGCATGCCGCCATGCACAGCATGATGGACTGTCTGGCTGAAGCAGTCTGGAAAGCACAGCGCCACGAAACCACAAACCTCGAAGAGACCTACCTGGAATGCCTGGAAAAAACTGGTCAAAAATAAAGGAAGCCCTGCCTCCACCGTGCGTAATCGCGCAGTTACTGACAGTCATAGCACTGTTTCTGTTTACAGTCCTCGCTTTTGCCGGAGCAACAGATGATACGGACAGGACATTTAACAGGGGCAACAGCGCAGAACCGGTAACACTCGATCTGCATCGTTCCGAAGACGTTGCCACAGGCAACATTTTGCGGGATTTGTTCGAAGGACTGACTACTGAAGACCGTGATGGCAGCATCATTCCTGGCTCCGCTGAAAGCTGGGATATAGGTGCTGACGGAATGTCTTA
>JBDLIZ010000681.1:0-3352 GCA_039714615.1 Pseudomonadota bacterium
GCTGCCACCAGAGCAGGCAGACCTGAGCGATGGCATCCTCATCCAGTTGATCCGCCAAAGCATGGTCCGGTACGTCGCTGAGTACGTAACCCAGTCCTTTCCCCGACAACGGCACAACCCGATCACCGATACCATTACGTTGAGCAATGCGTGCCGCCAGAGTCCAGGCCCTTCCCCGCAATGACTTCAGGTCCGCTGGGACGGATTGACCGGCGTCAATCAGGGACACTGACGCATCGGCAATAGGGTCGTCCGGATGATCCTGTGCATGAATCGGTGCTTCGAGCGGATCTACAGGCGCTTCACCTGCCAGTTTCACCCCGGTTTCACCTTCTTCATGATCATCAAGTCCTTCGATCGTTACCGGATCCCCATCACCCTGCCTTTCTGGTTGGGGCGGCTCTTTGATGGGTACGAACTCCGGTATAACCAGTTCCCGTCCTTTAATCTCGGCATCGAGTGCCACCCGGATGGTTTGGATACTGGTCTCTGCCTCTTCGGCGATCTCGGTCTCAATCGCACCCTGCAAGACGTCGGCATCCCAATTCACGCCATCGTAACGGCAACACAATGCCGCAAATACAGTCTCAAATTCACTATCACTACTGGTGCAACGTTGTTGCCAAATGCTCCGGGCCGCTCGCTCAAGAGCTCGAATTCGTTCGACATGACGCCTTCCCATACCAATTTCGAGAGCCTGTGGAACCAGTTCCAGCAATGTCTCAACGGCATATTCCATTAGACAGATACTGGTACGACTGATGCTATATCCTGCTTTGGACAGTTCGGTTTCGAGCCTTCTCATTGAAATCTCTTGGACACCCAAATCCTTCCCGAGCAACTGCTTTGCGTCGTGGACAGCACGCGCCTTGTCGATAAAAGTGAGACTACCGCGGAGGTCATTTTCCCGAAGATGTGCGAGCAGTACATCCGATTCACGACACCAGGGCTTGAACACACATTGAATACGCGAGAACCGTTCATCGCCGGTTTCCTCGAACAACTCTTTAAGAATCAGCAGCCGGGTATTGCCACCAGCGTGAACGATGTAGTTCGCGGCCCCAGGCCGCTGGGTGATCACCAACGGCTGGTCCAGACCATTACTCCGGATCGAGTCCTTGATCCTGTCGTATTCGGGATTAGGACCATGCCGCGGGTTGCGTTCGTAGGGCTGGATGCGGGCGATTTCGACCACGTGTGATGTGAGATCTGCAGTATGCATAGGTTGACCCGTTCCGGGCGGATCGAAATCGTCTTGAGCATCCTCCATCGCGTCCCTAATCCTCTGTAGACAATCCGGCAAAGATCTCGGGATAACGCACGAGGGATTCTCGGGGTACAACCTCCAGTGGACCCTCCGACGTTGCGGCAACCCGCCGACTGGCCTGCTCGATCCGGGTGGCCATCAGGGGACTAGCTCGCCGGTGCTTACCGGCCAATTGATAGAGATAGGACACCGAGCTCTGACATGCTTTCGCCACTTCCACCCGTTCCCATTTGGTGGCAATTTTCAAGAAATACTTTAGCTCCATGCCGCGACACATTAGCACCGCATTTGATTATTTACAAGCTAATTACCTCACTAAATTGTTATCACTCTGCTAAATTCCTGTTATACTATTTCGCATGTCGCGAAAACACGAATCGATTCGGTTGCAAAACCTGGAACAACTCATCGTTGAGGCCGGCTCCGCCGTCCGGCTGGCACGCCTCGCCGGGACCAACAGCTCCTATATCAGCCAGGTGCGCCATCAGATGCCCACCCGCAAGGGCACCCCGCGAGGGATCGGTGACGATCTGGCCGAAAAGCTCGAGCGCGGTATGGGCAAACCAGTGGGATGGATGGATGAACCCTATGTTGGCACCGAAAACCAGGCTGCCATTGCAGGCACAGCCCCCTTCGCACAGCCTGGAGCAGTGGGCCGCCTCCACCCGCTGATCTCCTGGGCTGAGGCCGGGAAGTGGTGGGAGACTGCCAATGGCTACGTATCATCAGGGGGGAGCGAGTTACTTCCCTGCCCGGTCAAATGCAGCGAGAAAGCCTATATATTGCGCATTCGTGGTGTCAGTATGGAACCTCGCTTCCACGACGGCGATCTGATCTTTGTCGATCCTGATGTAACACCCGAACACGGGAAATTGGTAGTGGTCCTGCTTGAAGACAAGAATGAAGCCCTATTAAGGCAGCTGATCATCGAGGGTGACAGCCGCTACCTGAAGGCGCTCAACCCGGACTGGCCCAAACCCATTATCGAATATGGTCCCACCGCGACTATCTGTGGCGTCGTGATCTTCAAGGGTGAGGTTGTCTGAAGCGGCTGGCGCCCACTCAATGTCACGGCGCCAGAAAACCCTAACATCTCTCCTCGATACCAATATGCCAGCGGGTATCGAAGCAAATTGACCTGTTTTCATGCCTGGGGGCCTTGTTGACAGGGCACGGATAGCGTTCATTAGTTATCTTCATGCTAAATATTCTTCCGTTGAAACATTGATTTGCTCTATGCTAATTTATTGCCACACTGCCCTGCTCACCTCTGAAGTCAATTACTGTAATCGGTCGAACAAACCATGCACGAAAGACAGCGAACCCTTGATCTCCACGAAGCAGCCGACTTTCTTAAAATCAGCGAATCGACGGCACAGGAAATGGCGGCGAGCGGAGAATTACCGGGCGCAAAGATCGGGCGTGCATGGGTATTTCTCGCAGATGACCTGATTGACTGGTTGAAAGATCAGGTGAAGTCCCAGCGCAGGGAGCGCATGACACGATGTGAGACAGCACATGCCACTCCCATACCCAAACGCATAACCCGAAAAGAGCGCAGGAGAAAACCACCCGAATTACCACAGCTTCCCGGCTAAGTTGGAACCTCGCAGATTGGCGTAGCGCATCAACACCTTTGGATCCTTATGCCCTGTAATCTTTGCGATCTCAAGATCCGATAAGTCGGTGCGCTCATACAACCGACTGGTTGCTTCATGCCTGAGATCATGAAATCGCATGTCCTGGCAACCCGCGGCATCAAAGATCCGGGCAAATTGACGGGATAACCTGCTTGTCGTTTTTTTCAGTACTTCCGAATTCGCATCACCGTCCCACCATGGAAACAGCAGTCCCCTTTTTTTTCTCAAGTCATATTTTTTCAGGGCAACGAGCGCCACGCTCGACAGCGGCACCTGGCGTTTGTCTCCATTCTTTGTCTTGTCAAGGTAGATCGTTCTGTCCTTGGTTGAAACCTGAGAATAACTCAGGGTATACATTTCCCTTAGTCGCATGGCAGTTTCTATCGCCAGCTCAAAAAGACAGATCAACGCCTCTTGATGCATCAGAGTTAATGCCCGTTGCCGG
>JBDLIZ010000682.1:0-3351 GCA_039714615.1 Pseudomonadota bacterium
CACCGATTTTGTCTCCGGCATGACGGATTCTTATGCGGTCTCCCTCTACAAGAAGGTCACCGGTATTTCACTCCCAGGGGGGTGATGCGCAGGCGCTTGTTGTACCCTATGCCCCGCTTTTCTTCGAGCTATCCGACTCCATGATTCAATCCAGGGTTTTTTTTCGAAACAGGGGGGCGGGTTGCCGTCGAGGTTGCATCTAACGTGCAATTACCCTTGTATTTGATGGTCTTTGCTAGGATTTGGGCTAAAGTCAGTCGGTGATTTACCTAATAGTCTTGGGATCGTAAAGCACCTAGAATCAAGCTTGACGAAGCAACTGCTTCGTTAGGGATGGGTTTGTAACAAATATAACCATAAGATTTTTCTGTCGGTACTCAGCGTATCGGCATTGACCACATCCATGTGGATAAGCTGCGGATTGCCCCTTTTTTGGCGACTCCGCAGCGGAATTGAGAAAGATTAACTACAGTTAACGTTCCTGTACTCTGAGCATCTTCCATGATGTCCTCCTTGAGTGCCAACATAGAATTAGAATAGGAATCTAAATAATATCGATTTTCCTCTAAGGAGGTAACAGACATGATGCAACAGACTCATGCAATACCTGCAAGCCTGGTGATGCGTTCCAGGGAGGCCTTTATCCGCGGCGTCATCTGGGCATTTATCGGTGCCCTCTACGGTATGTTGTTTGTGGTTTTTTCATCCCTGGCTGATGAGTGGAAATTGCCGATTCATCCCTATGTATTTTCAGGTGTGTTAGCTGGAACCCTGGGTGCATTGATCTACAGCAGTATGCGTCTTGCCGTACTGATGGCGATCATCATCTCGCCTGTTTGCGCGATCCTGTTGGTTTTCTCAAGCACTCCCATCAGTCCACCGAATCTGCTTTTTATTATTGGCGGGGTAGGGGCCATGGCCGGAGGTCTCTATGGTCGTTTCAACAGCCATTCCCGCGTCCATAGGGCGGATGCAAAGACGCTCACCGGTTTCACGGCTGGATTACTGGCTTCACTTGGTTATCTTTTGCTTGCTACACAGATGACAGATATTCCCTTGGGTATCATCATCGGCATCATGTGCCCGTTGACGGGATTAATCTATGTCTTTCTCGTGCCAATCTTTCTTCGCTCATGCGGGAATCTGCTGCCACCGGTGGGTGGAGGGGCATTGGTGGGAATTGGCGTGGCGGTGTTTCTTACGCTCTGCAATTTCGTCATGGTACACAGTGTCGATATTGATTCCACCGGGACTTTCCATGATTTGATTCATCATGTTCAGGATCTACTGCCCCAAGCCATGACTGGTGGCCTGATTGGTGGTGGGCTCGCTGGTATCGTTTCCAGTATGCTGTTTGAAAGGTGGCAGGATCTTTAGTACTCCATCAAGGTTAATTGCATTACAATATCATATAGTTACGTAAGTAATCGCATGCGATTACTTGCGGGAAGATCGATAAAGCGTTTGTCTTGGTTTACCCGATGTTCTGTCTCAAGTAATTCAAGCAATAGTGTCTCCATCCTACTGATATCACAAATAATAAGACCCTGATGGTTGCCATCTGGCAGCAGATCCGTATTGACCCTTGCCTGGTCAAAGGTGAGCGCAATTCATGCGCAGGAAAACCTTTGGGCAGATGACCTCTCCATGCTATCTTTTCGGTCATTTTTCACCCAGGAGAGTTGTTTGATGGCTCAATGTTATTGTGGTGCAGAGCAGGATTTCTCAAACTGCTGTGAACCGATACTTGAAGGTTCACGACCTGCGGAGACAGCCGTGGCGTTGATGCGTGCTCGCTACAGTGCGTTTGTCACGGGACAGGCAGAATTTTTACACGAGTCCCTGCATCCTGACCATCGACATGATCATGATGTAGCGGCGACCAAGCGTTGGGCAGAAAAATCCCAATGGCTTGGGCTCGAAATTCTGAAGGTGAACGGAGGTGAGCAAGATGACGAGGATGGAGAAGTTGAGTTCATCGCTACCTATAAAGCCAAGGGTCTTATCAAGCCACATCACGAAATCAGTACCTTCAGCAAGGTCGACGGTGTGTGGTATTTTGTGGATGGGCAACTGGTTTTGCCCAAAACCGAGACCCGCGATCAGCCAAAAGTCGGTCGCAATGACCCTTGCCCCTGCGGGAGTGGCAAAAAATACAAAAAGTGCTGTGGAAAATGATTTGAGTTTGAGTGTTTGTTTGGTTTCTGCCATTTTTAACTGAAGTTTCGGAGTTCAGACACGCCAATGAGATATCCAGCGGAGAGGGAGATAGGGTTTTGAGAGCGTCTGCGGCCATGGAAGGTCGCAGTCGAGCGTACAGGGATGTATTAACAGCGTGTCTCAAAACGCCAGCTCCCTCTCCGCCACTCCCCGTTTGAACTCCGAAACTTGAGTTTTAAGAAAAGAGTGGCCAGGCCGCAATAAACCTTGTGATGACTGTGCATAGATTGAAGCATTCGTTTTTAGCAAACCAGCCGGGAATTGGGATAGTTTATATCCTATTACTCGCAGCGTTACTGCTTGCTTCGGCCTCACTGCACGCTGAGATCTACAAATATCGCGGTTCGGATGGCATTATCCATTTCACTGATCGGCCCATGGGGGGTGGGTATCGTCTGATCTGGAAGTCAGCTCCATCTGTTACACCTAATAAGAACAACTACTCAGCAATACGATTCAGGCAGAATAAATCTATCCTCACGCCGCTGATTGAGCAGGCTGCTAAACGGGTCAAACTCAATCCAGGACTTTTGCATGCCGTTGTGATGGTTGAATCCGCCTATAATCCTCAGGCGAAATCTAAAAAAGGGGCACAGGGCCTGATGCAACTGATGCCTGACACGGCGAGCAGGTATGGCGTCAGGGATTCATATGATCCTCGACAGAACCTGGAGGGTGGGGCACGCTACTTGAAGGATCTCCTTAATGAGTTCGAATTCGATCTAAAATTGGCCTTGGCAGCCTATAATGCAGGTGAAAATGCAGTGCGTAAGTATGGCAACCAGATCCCTCCCTATCCTGAGACACAAAATTATGTCGAGAAGGTAATGGGGCACTATCAAAACAACATGAAAGGGCTGGTGAATTAGCCAGCCACCCTGTTGGGAAGGATAATACTGAGTTTCGGCACTACTACCGTGGGCAACTGTCAGTCGAGGACATGCCAATCGAAGATCAGCGCATCAATGGTGAGAACGTTTTCCTCAGAGGCATCGATAATGCGGAAACCGGTCCAATAGCTACCCGGTTGCGCTGCCTGGGTTGACCAGACCGCCTCCGCACCAAAGCTGATCATGCTGTGATCATTAATCACGCGAGGAAGTTTGAGATCGAGCTGATAGACAGAACCCA
>JBDLIZ010000683.1:0-3350 GCA_039714615.1 Pseudomonadota bacterium
CATAGACTGGGTAAAAGGCAACTGATTGTCGAGCTCGAGAAGGCTGTGGACACCATTCCCGCGCCGTTGTCCCCATGGGGGCTGGAACTATCGGCCGAGGGAAGTCGGCTGGTCTATACCTACGACCCGCGAAACACGCACACAGGAGTTGCCGAGTTGTTGCGAGCAATCGATGATGCCGGCCTGTTACTGAAAGACCTCGTTACCTCAAAAAGCTCTCTGGAGGAGATTTTCATCAATCTGGTGGATTCCAAAGCATGAATACCCACGCCGTTAAAGCCATCTATAAATTTGAGATGCTGCGCGCCTGGGAGACCTTGCTACAGAGTTTTGCATCGCCCGTCATTTCCACCACTCTATATTTTGTAGTATTCGGCTCAGCCATCGGCTCGCGTATCGAGCAAGTCGATGGGGTACCCTACGGGACATTCATCGTACCGGGACTGATGATGCTCGCGCTGCTAACCCAGAGCATCTCCAATGCATCATTCGGCATTTTCTTCCCCAAATTTACCGGCACTATTTACGAAGTCATGTCTGCGCCGATCTCCTTTGTTGAGATTGTGCTGGGTTATGTTGGCGCCGCCGCTACCAAGTCGCTCATCATCGGCCTGATCATCCTGGCAACTGCGGGGTTCTTTGTACCACTGGAGATCGCCCACCCGGCGTGGATGCTGGCATTCCTGATACTGACCTGCGTTTCTTTCAGTCTATTCGGGTTCATCATCGGTCTGTGGGCAGACAATTTCGAGAAATTGCAGCTCATTCCGATGCTGGTAATCACACCATTGGTATTTCTCGGCGGTAGTTTTTACACCATTGATATGTTGCCACCTGGGTGGCAGAACGTGGCACTATTCAACCCGGTTGTCTACCTGGTTAGCGGCTTTCGCTGGAGTTTTTTCGAAGTATCCGACGTGAGTGTCGGTTTGAGCCTGACGATGGTTCTGGTATTCCTGGGTGCCTGTCTGATTACCGTTTGGTGGATGTTTAAAACAGGGTATCGATTAAAACAATAATCCCTGAATTCAAGTAATTAAGTGCATAATCAAATAGTGTTACTTTCCAAATTCTGATGGTATGAAAGACATCTTCCCAAAGCAAATTCGCAACCTACTGGCGTTTGAAGGTTCATTCGACGCCTTTAAATTGACGGCGGATTCCTGCAGTGTACTGTTTGCAAGTTATCCGGCAGGTACCACAATCGAACCGCATATACATGACACAGATAACGTAGGGGTCATTACCAAGGGGGAATTGATATTGACTATCAATGGTGAAACGACTCACTATGTGGTGGGCAATTGGTACCACGTTCCCGCACAGACCGAACACTCGGCAAGATTTGATCAGGCGACCGCGGAAATTGAATTCTGGTTTGAAACGTAGTGGAAATAAATGTCTCCCCCGCCGGGTCTTATGCTCATGTGCACCCCGCTACAGAGAGGTTCTCCATGAAATCGTTGCTTACATTTTTACTGCTCAGCATCGCGCTCGTGTTTTCCAGTTCACTGGCCGCAGCGGAAACCACCGCGGCGCTGCCCAGCTATGCCGACAGCGCGGCGGCTTACCAAGGGAAACAGGCCGGATCGGGTGGCCCCCGGATCAGCGCAGCCGACCGGGAGATTATGGCCCGGGCGAAGCAGGACCTAGCCAAACACATGCCCGACCCGGGCCTCAAGGTGGGAGCCAAGGCGCCGGATTTCATCTTGGCCAACGCCTTCGGCAAGCCGGTCAACCTCTATGCCCAACTCGCAAAGGGGCCGGTGATCCTCAGTTTCTACCGCGGCGCCTGGTGCCCCTTCTGCAACCTGCAGCTGCGCGGCCTGCGCGACGCCCTGCCGCACTTTGAGCGCCACCAGACCCAGCTTATTGCCATCACCCCGCAGATACCCGACAAGTCGCTGGAACAGGTAAAAAAGGATGGCTATCCCTTCGAAATCCTGAGCGACCTGGATAGCGAAGTCATGAGGGCCTACGCCCTTTATTTCGAAGTTCCCGAAGACCTGAGCGACCTCTACCAGCGGAATTTCGCACTGGACCTTGCCACCTACAATGGCCCGGGACGCTACGTGTTACCGGTACCCGGAACCTTTGTCATAGACACCCGCGGAACAATCCGCGCGGCCTTCGCCGATATCGACTACACCAAGCGCATGGAACCCGCCGATATGGTCACTGCCCTGGAAAACCTGTAACCTAGATCCTGCAAGTGATCGTGCTTACAGAGTGCAAGATATTGGTTCGTAGAGCGAATTTGAGACCGAGTGGAATCCTTATTGTGATTCCCGAGGGAGCAAATATCGCTTTACGGATTAAGAGGTTGTGCTAAGTGAGTGTGATCACTTGCAGGATCTAGGTATAACGGTGCTGACGGGCAACGCGTACCGGTGGGGTTGAATCAGCCCGCGTTGCCTACCGCTTTGGCGCCACGCTTCGAGTCGAGCGTCACTTGGACGCGACTGGCCTCAATACCATGTCGAACTCGATGTCCCGCGTACGAATGTCACCCACCCACTGTGTCTCCAGTATCTCGTAGCCCTCGGCGGTAATCATGAAGTGGATGTGGGGTAGCGAAAGCGCCGGCCATTCGGTCTCGAATGCGTAGCGACCCTCGGCGTCGGCGAACAGGTAGGCACGCAGCCGATCGGTGTAATGGCCGTCTTCCCCGGCCTGCCAGTGCGCGACCCTGGCATTAGTCACGGGTTTACAGTCCGGTGCCGCCAGGACGCGCCCGTGTACCGTCACACCGCTGCCGATGTCCACGCGCTGCTCGGTGACAGGCTTGTAATGAGTGCCGGTGGTGCGGTGCGGGGTAGGCGTGCAGCTGGCTCCGGCGGTCGGGGCGTGGAAGGCGAGCATTACAGCGGCAACAAGAACGGAATGCATGTGCACGAGGCTTTCTCCTCTCAGGGGCGGACGGTGTGTCTGAATAGACGGCGGAGAAAGGAGAAGGTTCGCGTTTTCCATGGCGGCATTTCGTTTCTTCGCAAGCTGACGCACCATTGCTCAGCCGAAAACAATGTCATCCGGGCGGGTTTGAAAGGCCGGTTTCGAGCCGAAGCAGTCCTTCACCATTTTGGGTCTTTGTGTTAATTGTGGTTAATGGATGCCTCTCTAACTGTTAGCGCCGGTGCGGCGCTGTTTGTCGCCATGCTAATTCTGGCTCTCGTTCCAAGCTTGAGCGTCATTACTGTGGTCGCGAGATCAGCGACCTTCGGTTTTGCTCATGGTGCATTAACCGCCATGGGTGTCGTGGCTAGCGATATTGTATTTATCCTCGTCGCTGTTCTAGGACTAACGGCAATCGCGGAGTCGATGGAGGGACTGCTAACCGTCTTTAAGTATCT
>JBDLIZ010000684.1:0-3345 GCA_039714615.1 Pseudomonadota bacterium
CGTGTTTGCCGCCTGGAAGATGAGTCGCGGGTCCAGTATTGATGAACTCGGTATGGGAGAACGGTATTTTTATCCGTTGTGGCGCTTCCTGGTGAAGTACATTACACCGGTAGCCGTTGTCATTGTGTTTCTGAACGCCATCGAAATTATCTGATTAACAGCCAACTTGAGTAGCAGGTAGTCCCGTGGATTCAATAGACCGTTCGGCACTGGTGCATTACACGCCGCAGGAGATGTATGCACTGGTCAGTGATATAGCCGCCTATCCGCAGTTTATGCCCTGGTGTACCGGGGCCGATATTCTCTCAAGCGACCAGGAGGGCGTGATTGCGCGTATCGAGTTTTCCGTGGGTGGCGTCAGCAAGTCGTTCACCACGCGCAATATAAACCGCGAGTATTCGAAAATCGATATACAACTGGTTGAGGGGCCATTCAGTCAGCTTACCGGTCACTGGCGGTTTGAGCCGCTGGGCGAGGAGGGTTGCAGGATCTCGGTGTCACTGGAGTACGATTTTTCCAGCAAGATGGTGGCGATGGTTGTCGGTCCGGTGTTCGGAAAGATAGCCAGTTCACTGGTGGATTCCTTTCATCAGCGTGCAGGCGAGATCTATGGCAAACGCTGAGACCATGACGGTGGAAGTGGCCTATGCACTCCCGCAGCGGCAGCTCATCCTGGTGCAGCAGGTTGCGCTGGACGCCACGCTTGAGCAGGTTATCCGCAGTTCCGGCATTCTCGATCAATTTCCGGATATCGACCTGGAAGAGAACAAGGTCGGTATATTCGGCAAGCCTGCCAGACTGACCGATACCCTGCATCCCGGCGACCGGGTCGAAATCTACCGGCCGCTGATTGCCGATCCCAAGGAAGTCAGGAAACGGCGTGCCGCACAGGGCAAAGCGATGAAGAAGGGCGCCGGCGAAAAGTAAACCAGTTTGTGTAGGGCGCAATAAATGAAATGCATTGCGCCGGATGTGCGTGAAATCCACAAAGGATATTCACCGCAGAGACGCGGAGGACGCGGAGAAATCCAAAAATAAAAAAGGTCACCGCAAAGGCGCAAGGAACGCAATGAAATTTGCCGGGTAAGGAATTACTTCTCTACCTGGTAATCTTTTTCCCCGGGTTTGCGGAAGGTAATGTAATGCCACAGCTTGTTGAGGATGCCGGGTTCGATGCGTTCCTCGGGCGGCACTATCAGCCCGGTTTGACGGATATTGGCTTCTCCCTCCGGAATCGGGTCACCCGGACGGAACGTACCGTCGAGGCGGGCCAGCATATCGTCATCAAAAAACAGCGTTACGCGCTTTTCGACGCTCTCGCCATAACCCGGCTGGAACAGGTAAATATAGTCCCAGCGGTTCTGGTGAAAGACGTCCGCCACCATCGGGGAGCCCATGATGAAGCGCACCTGGCTGCGGTTCATGCCGGGTTCCAGCTGGTTGACCTGTGTCTGGGTGACCACGTTGCCTTGCTGGACATCAATCTTGTGAATTATTCGGGGCGAGCAGGCCGCCAGCGCAAGACTTGCAATGCAGGTAATAATAATGAGAAGCTTTTTCATCGACTGACCGGTTGGTTTAACAGGATTGACCGGCCAAATCATACCTTAAAGTCCATATCCGTGGCACCAGTACAGGAGAGGAAACGTTGGAATCCAGCGAGTTACGCAAGGCAGGCCTGAAAGTCACACTGCCCAGGGTGAAAATCCTGGATATTCTCGAAAAAGGCAGTCAACACCACCAGAGTGCGGAGGACGTCTACAAGGCGCTGCTGGATATCGGTGAGGATATCGGGTTGGCTACGGTATACCGGGTATTGACCCAGTTTGAATCCGCGGGTCTGGTCAAGCGCCATCACTTTGAAGGTGGTCACTCCGTGTTTGAACTCAACCAGGGGACCCACCACGATCACATCCTGTGCGTGAAATGCGGTCGAGTGGATGAATTTATGGATGACACCATCGAGGAGCGCCAGAAGGCCATCGCGGACAGGCTCGGTTACGAGATGACCGACCACTGCCTGTACATGTACGGCGTATGCTCCGAGTGCCGTGGCAAGCAAGAAGCAGGGCGCGATGAATGAAATGTGTTGCGCCGTATGGTTACAGAATCCGAAACGAAAGATATTCACCACAGAACCCGGACTAAGGGACTGATACTAAAACAAGTATTTACTAAAAGGCGGGAGACCAAAGGAGACATTCATGACATGGGTTGGCCTGGTCTGACTCGTTACGTGTGCCTTAGCGCCATGCGGGTGAATACGGGGCCAATCAGCTCAAAAAACACGGTTGTGCTGATAACGATGGGCAAGATGATGGCCCCGATCGCGAACAGAAATTCGGCAGTTTGCTGCATACGTTCACGTGCCTCTCTTCCAGCTTGAGATAGCCTGGAAGGTTCAGAGTTAAGTATTTAACCAATCAACAGATTCCTGGAGGTACTAAAGCAATTATAGCGCGAGGGTAGATAGCTCCTGACAATGGAACACAAAACGGCATGCAACTGGCATCCGGCATACATACAAGAGGCGAAAGTCTTGAAGCGATCCAGGCTTCAGAATTACCAGGGCCGAGGTGACAACGACCAAGGGGCCGGAGGGTGCTTGCGATGTATTCTCGTTGCCAGTCATCTGTATTAAAAACCACAGCTGTATTTTCTGGCGATACCTGAACGACTGCTTTTGGCAGCCGAACTCAAACTAAGTGTCTGATACTATTGCCATAATTTACTAAAAGGCGGGAGTCGAACCTTTCCGCTCATTCGGCAGGATTAACCTGCCATTTTCAAGGCGGAATATTTATTCGGTTGTTTAGAAATGGAATCGCGTACTAAAAATCAAATGCGTGTCATCCGGCCCGTTTAGATCCTGTATCACACCGGCTTCAAATACCCATTGCCGGTGGATTGACTGCAAGCCAATTGTAGCCTGATGCACCATGCTATCGCCTTCATCCCAGCGGCCACCCAGTTCCAGGTCGAGCACCCGCTCCTGTCCGATACCCCAGTCAGGATAAACCGCCGGGCTTAGCCGGTACTGCCAGGCAATATCGTAACGTGCCCGGTTGGCAGCATTTTCGAGACCTTGAATCCACAGGGCATCAATATCCCATTCGGCTCGACCTTTATAGAAGGTGGCGACGGCACCGGCTTGCAGGCGAGCATCCCGGCCACCCTCGGTCGGAATTACGACGCCACCCAAAAGTCCAAGACGACGGGTACCTGCTGACGTGTCGTCTTGCCAGATGATGTGCCGGTACAAAGCACTCAAATCGCCGGTTCGGTCTGCACCAGCCGGAGATAGCCGGTATGGCAGTCCAAACAGTAGCGTTTGTTTCCCGCTGA
>JBDLIZ010000685.1:0-3337 GCA_039714615.1 Pseudomonadota bacterium
TCACCGGCCGGTTGCCGGCATTCAACATGCGGCGCATGTTGCTGTAGGCGCCGGTATCCACATCGATACTGAAGGTCGAGAACGGGTCTTCGACCACCCGGTGCAGCGGGTTGTCGGAAAAATGCGCGTAGTTCTCCCGGTTGACCGGCTCCGAGGGTGCACGCAACTGCGCCATTTCAGATGCCGGCAGTGCCGTGTAGTAATCGAATCGCTGCTTGGACGGATGTGCCGGAACGAGTGCATCAGCCGCCTGCACACGTTCCCGCTTGATCTCTTCATGCAGTCGGACCTCAGAGTTAAGCGCCAGATCCTCCTGCTCAACCGGTGCGGTGGGTGTCGTCAGGATTGCCTGATCCGTCGGCTCAACCGTGCAGGCGCCGACAAACAGGACGGTAACTGCTGATATAACAATGACATTGTAATGAATACTGCCCATGGTACGTCTCCATTTTGGTGATAGTCACCTCTATAAACGCACCGGGGACCCAAACGGGGTTAACTTTCGTTTTAAAGACTGGCGCTTCTCCCCTTCAATTCAGCCTTGAACTCAATCCGGGCCTCATTGATAACCGAGACTATTTCCTGTTGAAACTCCACCCGGTTAAGAGATTCCTCAAGCATCAAAAGCAGCTTGTCAACGGTCACACCGGCTGCCACTCCGCCAATAATCCCGCCTACAATTGCTCCAGTGACATTCCCTATTCCAGGAACAATTGTTCCCACAGCTGCTCCACCCAATGCCCCGGCAGCGGCACCTCCCCCGGTTGCCACGGCCTTGGAGGTAACAACTTTCAATAATGCTTTGGCAGCAATCTTGATAACGCTTTTCCCCACGACCTTTGCAACGATCTTATTGACAACAACAACGGTAACAATACCTGCGGCTGCACCTGCCCCTCCGCTAGCTGACAGCCTGTTCTTCAGTTTGATAATGTCCTGATGAACTGGCGGGTTCAGCACATCTTCCAGCGACATACGTCGCACTACATGGAATGAAGCCCCTGCCGGGTCAACACGGTTCCGGTGCATTATGCTTTTCGCTACCTGCTCATACTCCCCGAGTGCGGTTTCATGGCTGGCAAGAGTGTTGTCGAATGCAGTTTCAAACTCTTCAAAGGCATTTCCCTGTTGCAGGGTTTCCGCAAGCTTTTTTCTCATCTCCTCTTCAAGCTCCCCAACCAACAGCGCAGCAATACGGGTATATTCACCCGCCAGGCTGTAATACCAATCAAGGTAGGTATCCACATTGCCCTCTATCCTGTCGAAGGCCCGATCTGCCGACCCCTCCAGGTGCGCAATGCTGACATCGACCTTGTGCAGGGCATTAACCCTGGCATTCTGAACTTGCGCAAGGGTGCCTTCGTGAAAAAAGTGATCTCCAATCTGCTCAACCCCCAACTCGATTATTTCTGTGGCCCCGTTTTCTTCCGGTATTTTTTGAACCCAGGCCTCGAGGTATGCAAACATTGGAACGTAAATAAACAAGGCCAGGAAAGTAATGCCACCCGCAATAGCAGTCATCCGTAAAAGAGGAACCGGCTGGACCTCGTCAGAGTCAGTAAGTGGCCCAAACACGCGGCGGTATTCCTTTCCGGGAATAAGGAAAGAGGAAAGAATGGTGCAGGCATTGTAGTAGACCACAAAACTGCCGATTCCCAGGAGTGTCAGCGCCCAAAGCAAGTCCTGAGGTCCCATACGTCCGAGTACATAGTCCTTGGCGCCATCATAAATCGCCAAATATCGGGAGACTTCTCGAATCAAGTCACTACCAGTCATGTCCGCCATGACAGTTTTTTGGGCGTCGATGGCTTCCCTGAAGGAGGAGTACGCTATCGTATCTCCGAAATGCCCGACCAGGACAACATAGATCATAATCATGACCAGGGGGGCTAACCGGCGCGACCAAACAAGAGCCATTTCCGTGACCAGATATTGCTTTAATTCAGCAGCAAAGAGCCGATGAAAAACAAGAAATGTGACCCAGAAGACGGGAATGACCAGAAAGAATGTTACCCATTCCAGCCGGCTATAGGTATGGAACTGTACTAACATGAAGAATGAAGTACACACAGCCCATGCTATCCAGATAATGACTTTCAGAGGACGACCGGAGAGCAGCCTGAATAGCCAGCCGTGACTGGCGAACAAAGTCAGACGACGGATTTGATGAATGGTGCTGCTGTAAATCCCTACAAGGCTAATGGGAACGCTGAACAGAAAAACGCTGAGTACGACAACCCATAAATTACTGGTCGAAAATTCATTGGCAATGAAATAGGTGATAGCACCCCAAATCAGAGCTCTGAGAAGCATGGTAATCCCCCCTACTTTCAACACCATCTTGAGCTTCCAGGGTAAGTTTGCAAGTAAGGAGTTCTGTGAGGATACTTCGGATCCTCGTTGTATTCCAGAATCTGCTCAATGTGGATAGAACTCTCTTCTCCAGATTCCAGAATACAGGTAAAGGCCTCATTTCCAGGTTCTTTGTCTACCAAGACTTCTCCAATTCGATTATCGGCTCTTTATGTGTGGGCCTGAACCCAACGCACGATATCAGCCGCGCCCATGGCGCCCGGCTGGCGCGCCAGCTCCCGGCCATTTTGAAACAGCGCCAGGGTGGGGATACTGCGGATTCCATACCGGGCACCGATGGCCTGCTCGACTTCTGTATTGAGCTTTGCCAGGCGAACCCCCGGCTCAAGCCGGGCCGCCGCCTGTTCAAAGGCCGGGGCCATCATTTTACAAGGGCCGCACCAGGGAGCCCAGAAGTCGACCAGCACCGGGATATCGTTACGCGTAATATGTTGCTGGAAACTGGCTGTGGTCAGCTCTACCGGATGGGCGCCAAACAGTGGCTGGTGGCACTTCCCACACTTCGGTCTTTCCTCAAGCCGTGCCGGGGGTATCCGGTTGACTGCTGCGCATTGGGGACAAACGATATGTAAAGATTCACTCATAAATACAAGTCTCCAGAAACACTAATACCATAAACCTGTTACATGCATTCGCGGCTTGAGTACCATCAACCTTAACCCAATCATTGCAAAAAACTTACTGTAGGAGCGGCGTCTCGCCGCGATTCGCGCCGGGGACGGCGCTCCTACAGGACTGATCCAGAACCTCACCAGCAGTGAACTCCAGAATCAATATGAAATATTCATTTCATGCTGTAAATCATGTGGCGATACCAGCTTCCAGGCCAGAATTTATGCAACTACCGGGTTAAGTCAAAATCACCGTCATTCCGTATATGGTCTCCTCCCATTTTGCAAGGCTTTGTGCCGTTGGTGACAGGGACAGGATTGCTTCCGTATATCCGGCCTGTTAACGGGGGAGC
>JBDLIZ010000686.1:0-3330 GCA_039714615.1 Pseudomonadota bacterium
ACAAACGCGCCAGCACACCTCCGGCCGAATGTCCCACCAGGATCAATACCGAATTGGGATTCCTGCGATGCAAGTAAGCCAGATACCTATCCAGCTGCTTCGACTGAATCATCAGCGGTGCTTGGGTAGGAAGATCCAGGGTGATGTAACGCCGGCTCCCTCTAGTATCGGGCCGTTGGTCACGAACACCCCCCGGTCCGATGGAGAGATGACCGCCATCCTTCCAACCCGATTTTTCCAGTACCTGAGTAATCCCGCTGTCACGCCAATTATCCGCCCCACCGAGATAGCCCTGGATCAGCACCAGGGTCTCGGACCACGCAATCCCGGAGCAAGACATCAGCACCAGCACGAAAAAAGATAAGATGGGTATGGACAATTGAGTTTTCATAGGCCGTAATTATATCTCTATGTGTTAAGGCATATAATAAAGATACTATGACACGCATCTCCTCGCTTGATTCACCTTACATCTTCGAAGCCACCCGGGACAACTTCGACGCCTTGGTGCTGGATAATTCCGCAAAGGGTCCGGTGCTGGTGAACTACTGGTCACCCAAGGCCGGGCCTTGTCTGCGTCTCTACCCCATCCTGGATAAACTCGTCCATGAATTCAAGGGTAAGTTTCTGCTGATCAACCTCAACGCGAACGAACACCCCAGTGTGTCCCGCCAGTACGGAGTCAATAGCCTGCCCACCGTGAAACTGTTCAGAAACCGCGATGTGGTGCAAACCATGCACGGTTACCAGGCGGAAAATGAGCTTAGACAGGTGCTCAACCGCCATGTAGTCCTGGATTCAGACCTTCTCATAGGGCGTGCGGTAGCGATGTTTCAGCGGGACGATAAGACCCAGGCCCTGACCCTGTTGGCGGAAACGGCTATAGAACACCCCGAAAATCTGCGCATCCCCCTTACTCTAGCCAAGCTGCTTGCCCAGGAACAGCGACACGAAGAGGCACACCGGTTGCTCTTTTCGCTGCCGGCAGAGCAGCGCATCCATCCAGACATAAGGGACTTGCTGGCGCATCTAAGCTTTCTACTGGCGGCGCGTAAGGCCCCTAATAAGCGGACCCTGGAAAAACAGGTCAGAGAAAACACCGACGATTTAGAGGCACGTTACCAGCTCTGTGCCTTGAAACTCATTGGGGACGATTACCAGGGAGCCATGGATCTGCTGTTGGAGATCCTGCAAAAAGACCGGCAATTTCGCAACGGTATCGCAGCAGACGGTCTGCTGGCCATATTCAAACTGCTAGGCGATAAAGGCAAATTGGTGGATCGTTATCGTCGGCTGATGGTAGCGTATACGCATTGACAATGGGGTAATCATTTAGGGTCCGTTAATACGGGCCCTAGGAGCCCATTCCATTCCTCCCGCTCCCATGAGTAGGTCAAATAAAAACCATTGACACGGACACCATGGAATCGTATTGTTGCGGTGCAATATATTGTGCGTCGCACAACCACCCGCTAGCACCTTTTGGATCCCTCAACAAATGATCCGAGATATGCAACCACACTGGAGAAAATCAATGGAAATCAAAGACAAAGTCGCATTAATCACTGGCGGTGCCAGTGGCATAGGTAGAGCAGTGGCCATGGATCTGGCCCAGCGGGGAGTGAAGGCCATCGCTCTGGTGGATCTCACCGACCAGGCTCATGAAGTTGCAGACGAGATTAACCAAAAGACAGGTCACCCCATCGCGGAGGCGTATATCGGCGATGTGGTCGATACCTCGTTTCGCGAGCAGGTCTATGACAGCATGGGTGATAAACACGGGATCGTCAGCATCTGCATACCGGCCGCGGGGATTATCCGTGACGACTTGGCTGTGAGGATCAATAAAGAGACGGGCAAGGCAAAAATCTACCCTCTAGAGACCTTCAGGCTGTTAGTGGAGGTCGATTTTATCGCCCCCATCTACTGGGCGATAGAAATGCTGGCGCGCATCGCAGAAAACCGCTATCAACAGGGTTTTCGCCGCTGGATGCCCGAGGAAAAGGTTCAGGGAACGGTGATTTTTATCGGTTCCGTAGCCTCCCAGGGCAATAAGGGACAGATTGCCTATGCCTCGTCCAAGGCAGGACTCGCAGGTGCGGCATCCACATTAATGAAGGAGGCCATCTTCCATGGGGTACGTTTTGGGGTCATTCATCCCGGCTTCACCGACACGCCGATACTCCAGGCAATGGGTGAGGAATACGTAAAGAAGTATGTATTACCCGATACCCAGTTGGGCCGGTTGATTCGCCCTGAGGAGATCGCCGATGCCATCTGCTTTATGATCTCGAATTCGGCAGTAAGCGGTGAACTGTGGGCCGATGCGGGCTGGCATCCCTCCCCGGCATAGACTTTGAAATTCAGACGCCTAGTGCTCTAGCAAGCATTGAAACGGGAATGCCGATCAACCAACACTACATCGACTATGTCCTCGAACAACTCGAGGGTATCGGTACCTTGAGAGCACGGCGAATGTTCGGCGGAGTCGGAATTTATTTAGATGATATTTTTTTCGCACTGATTGCCGACGACATCCTGAGGTTCAAGGTCGATGAATCGAATCGCGACGGCTATATTCTGGCTGGCATGGAGCCGTTCCGGCCATACCAGGATAAAACTATGACCCTGCAGTATTATGAGGTCCCGATCGAGGTGCTGGAGGATAGGGAAACCCTGGCCGATTGGGCAAGAAAGGCCTATCGTGTGGGGCTGAAACAGAAGGGCACAAAATCTGGAAACAGGATTGAGTAAATTGGAATAAGAACTATGACGAAATGGGTAAACGGTATATTTTTTACATTCTTTATTGCTCTCCTGAGCGCCTGCGGCACACAACCCGCATCGTTTGGCTCAGGGACGAAGACAGTTGCCTCGGCTGACGGGAGCCTCATTCGATACGACACTAAAGGTCAGGGAAGACTGACGATCGTGTTCGTGCATTGCTGGACCTGCAGTCATAAATTCTGGACACCGCAGCTGGAATACTTTGCTAAACAATACCAAGTTGTCTGGGTCGATCTGGCCGGCCATGGGGAATCGGGTAGCCATCGCGAACAATATACGATGCAGTCCTTTGGTCAGGACGTCGCGGCCGTGGTGCAGGAAACAAATGCCCAGCAAGTGGTCCTTGTCGGCCATTCGATGGGTGGCCCAGTCGCTCTAGAGGCGGCGAAATTGCTCGGTGATCGCGCCATCGGGATCATCGGGGTTGATACCTTCTATACACCCTTTACCTACCCAACCACAGCCGAGCAAATCGAGGCATTCGCGGGACCCTTTAGGGAGGATTACGCCAAGGCCTCTCAGAACATGGTCCAATCTATGTTT
>JBDLIZ010000687.1:0-3329 GCA_039714615.1 Pseudomonadota bacterium
TAAGTTTAAACCAAGTTGCGCAAGATCTCTCTGGCCTGTAGCTCGGCCCTTTGAATATCCGCATCCAGATAACACATGTGTCCCATCTTTCTACCGGGGCGGGCTTGACGCTTCCCATAGAGATGCAGTTTGGCATTAGGATGCCTTAACAGGGCTTCCCAGTGGGGTTGGTCGGCGCTCCAGAGATCGCCTAACAGGTTTACCATGATGACTGGGCAGAGAAGGTCGGTGCTGCCCGCCGGAAGTTCACATATCATTCTCACCTGCTGCTCGAACTGAGATGTTTTGCACGCATCCAGGGTATAGTGTCCACTGTTATGTGGCCGTGGGGCAATCTCATTGACCAGCAATCGACCCTCTCCTGTCAAAAAGAATTCCACTGCCAGCACACCACAGTATTCCAAGTCCCGGGCCAGGGAAATGGCCATTTGCTCGGCCTTTTGGGCAATGCTGTCCGGCACCCGGGCCGGGACCAAACTCAAGTTTAATATGCCTTTGCTATGCTCGTTTTCAGCTACCGGAAAGCAGGCACTGCGCCCTGAACTCGAACGACCCAACACCACCGATATCTCTTTGTCGAGGTCAAGCTTCTGCTCCAGTATACAGGCCGTTTTGCCTAGCTTAGCAAAGGCGGCCTCGGCCGTGACCAGATCGTCGGCATGATACTGCCCTTTTCCGTCATACCCGTGAGAAGATCGTTTCAGAAGATAGGGTGGTTCGATAGCGTTGCACGCCGCCTTAAGTCCCTGCTGATCATAAACAGCGCGAAAAGGTGTCGTAGCCAAGCCGGTTTCGCTGATGAAGATTTTTTCTCGGATACGATTCTGGGTCAGCTCCAAGGCCCGGGCTGAAGGTCGCACCGCACACCATTGATCTAAAATGCGCAGTGTAGCGGCAGGTACATTCTCGAATTCCGTAGTAATGACATCGCAGGCCTTGGCCAGTTGTTCCAACGCCCATTCATCGTTATACGCTGCGTGCAGGTGTTCATCGGCGATTCGTCCCGCCGGACTGTCCGGATCCGGATCGAGGACGATCACATGATAGCCCATGGTACGGGCCGCGACGGTAAACATGCGACCCAACTGGCCACCGCCCAACATGCCCAGGGTAGCTCCGGGAAGAATCATGGCTGCGGCGGCAGAGTCATGCGGATTACGGTATCATGCTGATGCTGTCTGAATTCATGAAGCCTTTTTGCAACAGCAGCATCCTCGGTTGCAAGTAGCGCAGTTGCAAAAAGGGCGGCATTAGCCGCACCTGCTTCCCCAATAGCGAAGGTCGCCACAGGAATCCCCTTGGGCATCTGCACGATAGATAATAGTGAGTCCTGCCCCTTGAGATACCTAGAGGGAACCGGGACACCGAGTACCGGCAGGATGGTGATTGCCGCCAGCATTCCGGGCAAATGGGCAGCCCCTCCGGCTCCCGCTATAATACATTTCAATCCCCGCCCTGGAGCGGACTGGGCATAGTCGTACAACAAATCGGGGGTGCGGTGGGCGGAAACGACCTTTGACTCATAGATTATACCAAAGCTATCCAGCTGCCGGGCCGCATTTTCCATCACCGGCCAGTCACTGTTGCTACCCATGACTAAGCCCACAATGGGCCGGGAGTTATGATCAGACATCACTTGTTTTTCCTTGTTATGGAGAAAACGCTATATTCTCGCTAAGTCTTAGTACTTACACAACGGATACTTGAACCGCATGTCAATGCTGTCTTACAACTCTAATCTACCTGGTTTCAATCTACTGCACCGCGGCAAGGTTCGTGATATCTATGAGCTCGATTCAACGCATCTACTGATCGTTACCAGTGACCGTATCTCCGCCTTCGATGTCGTCCTGCCGACCCCGATACCCGGCAAGGGTGAGGTCCTAACCTCGATCTCCAATTACTGGTTTGAAAAATTCAAGGAGCTGATTCCTAACCATCTGACAGATATGAGCCTGGAAACCGTACTTAAGCACGTCGATCAAAAGACAGCGTTGCTCAGCCGCAGCGTGATCGCCAGAAAACTAAACGCCTTGCCGGTAGAGGCCATCGTTCGGGGTTATCTTATCGGTTCGGGTTGGAAAGACTATCGGCGCGAGGCAATGGTGTGTGGGATACCTCTACCCAAGGGCCTGCGCCAGGCCGACAGGCTTGAGCAGGCCATATTTACCCCCTCCACAAAAGCTGCTGTGGGGGCCCACGATATCAACGTGGATTACGCCCAACTAGTGAATCTGATTGGCAGAGAGTTAGCTGAAAAGATGCGAGATTTTAGCCTCGAACTCTATCGACAAGCCGCCGCTCATGCCATTGAGCGTGGCATCATCATAGCGGATACGAAGTTTGAATTTGGACTCGATGAACAGGGCAATCTGGTATTGATCGACGAGGTGCTCACACCGGATTCCTCGCGTTTTTGGCCCGCCGATCTCTACCGGCCGGGTATCAGCCCGCCAAGCTTTGATAAGCAGTACGTACGCGATTATTTAGAGACACTGGATTGGGATAAGTCCAACCCGGGTCCGATCTTGCCAGCTGAGGTGGTAAGAAAGACAGCAGAAAAATATCGCCAGGCCCAACGGATACTAATGGACTGAAGGGATAGATCCGTATTCCTTATATGGGGAAGCTAATCCTTGGGGCACAGTCAAGCTGACTCAAGGGGTTTGCTTTAAGAACCTACCTAAAACCTTCAGGGCTGGAGCCATCTCTAAGTGCAGTTCTTTATTGCTGTATTCCAATAGCGGATAGATTTTTGTAAGCAAACCGCCAAGATGCTCCCGCAGCCCGTTGGTCTGACCGACGCTAAGCAACGCCAATGCCTCATCTAAGGTTATCGGCCGCTGGATAGGCCCCGAGTCTTGTTGGGTCTCCTGCACTTCAATACCTTCCAGGACAAGATTATTACCGCCTTTTCTTATTGCAGTATTGAGACGTGCCTCGGCTAGTTCTACGATCTTTTCAAAGGGGATGGACTGGTCTTTGGCCTGATACACCAGACCCGCACTAGCAGTCATGCGAAATCGTGTCTTCCCCAGCTTATAGACCGCATTGCCGATCAAGCGATGAATACGCCCGGCTAAAACCTTTGCCCCGGCCTCATTAGCCCCCGGCATCATAACAGCAAATTTAGCCTTCTCGACCCGCGCAACACTATCTTCGGCACGCACGCTTGCGTTTATGATCTTGCTAATACTAAGGAGCACTTTTTCCGCCACCGCCTTACCCTTCTTTTTCTCGAGGAGGTCGAATTTATCGATACTGATTCTCAGTACGGCGACGTCCAAGCCCTGACGCGCGGCGAATGCCAACAACCCCCGGCCATGCTT
>JBDLIZ010000688.1:0-3323 GCA_039714615.1 Pseudomonadota bacterium
CGCTCCAGATCATCCGGTTCGATATTTTTTTTGGCCCATTTGGATATGTGGTTAAAAGCCGCTTTTTTATCCAGTCGCTCAAGCACGACTGCTTTGACAATTTCTCGCAAGGCAGAGCGATGCTTTAATCGGAAGGGATCAGGTTCGCCGAGTGACTGTCTGACCGCTGTGTAACGTGCAGCTGAGCGCTCGTATGCCCAGATGAATACATCCTTGAGCAGGTCAATCTGATTCAGCTCGTACACGCCGAGCATCGCTTCAGTGTATGTCTTTACTGGAACTTCAGTGAAAGAGAGCGGCGTCAGGTTCGATTTGATCAAAGGTATATTTGCGGCGAGGCGCGAGACGCGTTTGTTTACATCATCGAACGGCTGCAAATACGGCAACTGCACCATCACGAAGAATGCCTGTTCGAAGGGATCCGTGATCGCGTTGGCGGTTGTCAGAATTTGATCGAAGTATTCTTCTATGAGCTGAGGCACTTCCAGTGGATGAAACGCTGATTTTTCAATGCCGACCGCAATCTGGCGCAGGCGACCTGTCGCCCCCGGATCGGCCAGCAGGTTGTTTGCCAGTAAGGCGTGAAGGTTCAGGATTGTGTGCCGGTTGAATCTGATCTCCTCAGCTGAACCCACAAGGAATTCGATGGCATCCTTGTGGTTCAGGATCATTTGAGCTTCGACTTGTTCCTTGCCTTCTGCCTCTTCTCCAAAGTCGATCAGTCGTTTTGTATCAAGTAGGGAGTAAGTGTTCCCCTCCAGACGGCTAGAGTTCCACGATAGATCAATGAGTAGTCGGTTCAGAATCTGTTTGGCATAGGTTCCAGCGGGTTGTGCCCCAGAAGAGGGAGTCCCCATCTCTCGAAGATGTGTGCGCTCAGGTTCGGAAAGATAAGCTGTATGATTGGGTCTGTATCGGTCAAGGAACGCGCGCTCATATCCTGCAGGCTTTCGAGACCGAAAGGGCCTACGTACGCATTTCTGGATTTCAGCGGCTTGCCTGGAGATCAGTATTTCGTCTGCCAGTTCTTCTCCGGATACTTCCTGAGCTTTGTCACTGCGTTCAGCAGGCTCAGAAGCCGGCAAATACCTGGCCCAACGCTTCTCCCCATTTTTTATTAGCCGCCCCTCGTCTACGAGGTGTTTTAGGCGGTACTGCAGCGTGCGCCTTGGTATTGCCTCCCCAAGAGCATCCAAAATGTCCTGGATAGCAATGCCTGCGGGGTGGGCGGATACTATCGCCACAATAGCCTGCAAGTCTTGTTCTGGTATTGATTTGGCCATGTCTATCTTGCGCATTGGGATCTATGCGTAATTAAATCACGCATATGCGCAATAATCAACTCTATGCGCAATTGATGTTGCGTATACAGCCGTTTTTGCAGTCTTTCATCTGCTGGCATCTAATAACCTCTGCTAAACACCTCATCGCAAGGATGCGATTATGTTGCAGTTGTTGGCTGGCAAGGATGCCAGCGAGGACAAGAGATCGGTTCGTTTCGAGCGTCATCGTCCGGAACAAACGATTCTCTATCGGCTTGTCGAACAATACTATCCTGATTTCGAGATGCAGTGGGCATCCGAAGGCAGGGTGCTGCCGGACTACGTTCGCCAGGAGTTTGATGAATATCTAAAATGCGGCCGTCTCGAGCACGGGTTTCTGCGCGTGCAATGCAAGACCTGTCATGCAGAGCATCTGGTCGCCTTTAGCTGCAAACGCAGGGGGTTCTGCCCCAGTTGCGGCGCACGCCGCATGGCCGAAAGCGTCGCCTTGCTGGTGGATGAAGTGTTGCCCCACAAACCCATGCGCCAATGGGTGCTCAGTGTTCCATTCCCGCTCCGGTTTCTATTTGCCAGCCAGCCGAAAATCATGGGTAAGGCACTGGGCATTGTCTATCGCACCCTTGCCACACACCTGACCCACAAAGCGGGTTATACAAATGCCACGGCTCACCCCGGTGCGGTCACCTTGATTCAGCGATTTGGCAGTGCACTGAATCTGAACATTCATTTTCACATGCTGTTTCTGGATGGTGTCTATGTGGGCGAATCAGGTTCATCTGCTCGGTTTCGTTGGGTCAAAGCCCCCACAAACAGCGAACTCACACAACTCACTCACACCATTGCGCAGCGTCTTGCCCGGTATCTGGAACGCCAGGGGTTGCTGGCGCGAGATGCTGAGCACAGCTATTTGGTCCTGGAAGGCGCAGATGAAGATCCCATGGATCAGTTACGCGGGCATTCCATTACCTACCGCATCGCCGTGGGGCCTCAGCAAGGTCGCAAAGTATTCACCCTGCAAACGCTACCCGACGAACGTGATGGATATGAAACCCCAGCGGCCGCAAACGTAGCCGGGTTCTCCCTGCATGCTGGTGTTGCAGCCAAGGCCAATCAACGCGACAAACTGGAGCGGCTGTGCCGGTACATCACCCGCCCAGCGATTTCAGAGAAACGCCTGTCCCTGACGAATCAGGGCAAGGTTCGGTATGAGCTGAAAACCCCGTATCGGGATGGCACGACCCACGTGATTTTCGAGCCGGTGGACTTCATTGCCAAACTGGCGGCTTTGGTACCGAAACCCAGAGTTAACCTGACGCGGTTTCATGGTGTATTCGCCCCAAACAGCAAACATCGAGCATGGGTAACCCCGGCCAAGCGGGGCAAGGGCAGCCAGAAAGTGGCAGAAGGTCAGGATGAGAAAACGCCCGCGCAACGCCACGTGGCAATGACCTGGGCACAACGACTCAAGCGGGTATTCAACATCGATGTGGAAACCTGCCGCGTTTGCGGTGGTACTGCCAAGGTGATCGCTTGCATTGAGGACCCGGTGGTCATCAAGACGATACTGACCCATTTAGAGAAGAAAGCGGCGATGGATTCAGGGGTGCAGCTACCTGAGAGTCGCGCACCGCCACAGGCCAGTCTGTTCAGCTAACCCACCGGAATATCTCTGGTTACCCCTATGTTGCGGCCACGCGCTGACTCGACAGGGTGGCGGCTGGGCTGAGGGCAGGCATTGGCGGGAAAAAGGGCGAAAGAGGGCGGATTTTCAGGGTGATGCGCTGTGATTTGGGGAAGATTCCGGGGTGATCGGGGAGAAAAAAGGGCGAAACGGTGTTTTAATGGCGGTGGATGTTATGGGAATAGAGGGTTTATTCGTCTTATACCCCTTGGAAAGGTAGTGCAATGTCCAGAAGTCGGTGGCCTGCATCATCATTATGCATGGTTGGCGGCATGATAGTGTGTGATATGAGTTTTTGGGAAGGACAGCGACGGGTGTCCCTGTCATCATCGTGGGTAAAAAACGCATGAATGGTTTTA
>JBDLIZ010000689.1:0-3323 GCA_039714615.1 Pseudomonadota bacterium
AACGCTGATCCGGGTCCATGGCTTTTACCATCGCTTCGATAAATTGATCTGAACCCATATATATCTGCTTTCTGAGTTCACCCCAAATCGGCGGCAGGCCGATTCCCGCTCTAACAAAGTTTTTAAAGTGCTTAATCGCTTTCCCTCTGTTGAGGCTAAATTGTCCAAGAATCCAGTCGGTTTCCAACCATTCAGGTATTTCTGCTCGATTACACATAGCAAGATAACTACTCCATTTCCAATATTCGGGCTGGTTCACCATTCTCGCTCTAACGGGGGTTTAAAACAACGTAGCGGGATAACTCAAGTAGATAAGCATCTTTCTCAACCAGTATGGCTTTATAGCGCCCTTGGAATACATGCCCTACCCGATTGTGCTGCCGGTTAAAGTACTGGGTATATACACCATTCAGTTGTCGCATACCTTTTGATAAATTGCCTTCGGCCGTTTCAACAATGAAATGATAGTGATTATCCATCAAACAATAGGCATGACAACGCCAGTTGAAACGCTCACAAACCCGACCCAATAATATTAACCACTCTTGGCGATCAATATCGTCATCATATATATTTTCACGCCTGTCGCCTCTTGGCGTAACGTGATAAAGCCCACCGGCTAATTCTATTCTTGAGGGTCTTGCCATGGAGATAAAATAACCTAATGGATGCTATAATAAAAGACCTGACCCCTTACGTTTTTTTTCAACTATTTTTCTAACATCAAATCTGTGTTAGGTCGAAAACTTCCCCCGCCTGAGGAATCCGTGTACGCAGTTGTAACTTATTCTCCAACAATTCGCTAAACTCTTGCTTCACTTCATCTTCACCATGGACCACACAAACGGTGGGCTGAGTCTTAAAACCTTGTACCCAACGTAACAAATCATTTTGATCCGCGTGTGCAGAAAGCCCACCCACTGTGTGAATCTTTGATTTCACACGATAGGTATCACCATGTATACGTACAGTTTCCTCACCATTCACCAGGCGGCGCCCCAACGTCCCATAGGCTTGAAAACCGACGATCATGACGTGGCATCCCTGGCGTGAAATATTCTGTTTGAGATGGTGAAGAATGCGCCCACCCGTGCACATACCACTGCCTGCGATGATGATGGCTCCACTTTGTAGGCGATGAATAGCCTTGGATTCCTCAACGCTACGGGTCAGATGCAGACTACTTATTTGTGGCATCTCATTAACCTCTTTACGTAGCTTGGTCGCCTCCTCATCATAAAGATGGGGGTAGTCCCAATAGATCTCGCTAGCCTTGATGGCCATCGGACTATCGAGAAATATCTGCCAACGATCTAGCCCCCACTCATCATAGTATTTCCCCAGATAATAAAGCAGCTCCTGGCTACGTCCGACGGAGAAGGCCGGGATGAGCAGATTGCCTTTATCGTGTCGCGTCGTATTGATTACCTCGCCTATTTCATCAATAGTGTGGGAACGATCCCGATGCAGTCGGTTACCGTAGGTACATTCCATAATAACCACATCTGCCTCTTCTATTGTAGTCGGATCATACAAAATCGGTGTATCGTACTGACCGATGTCGCCGCTGAATACAATCTTGCGTGTAGTATCTTTCTCGGTAAGCCAGACTTCCACCATAGACGACCCCATAATGTGCCCCGCGTCTTGAAACCGAATGACAATACCCGGCAGTATTTCCTTTTTTTCCCGATAGCGAAAACCCTCCATGTTATTTACGGCATCGGAAGCATCCTCCTGGGTGTAGAGGGGCTCAATTTCTGCTTCCCCTTTGCGTTTACGTTTGCGGTTTTCGTACTGCGCATCACGTGCAGCGAGACTTGCTGAATCTAATAACATCACGTTACATAAATCTTTAGTCGCATTCTGCGTATAGATGGGACCACTGAATCCACGTTTGACTAATAGAGGTAAGCGACCGGAGTGATCGATGTGGCCATGGCTAAGAATGACAGCATCCAGTTCTCTCGGATCAAAGGGAAATGGCTGCCGATTGCTCTCTTCTTCCTGTCGACGACCTTGCACAAGACCGCAGTCGAGCAATAGCCGTTGATTCCCAATTCGAAGAATATGGCAGGAGCCCGTCACTCCTCCCGCAGCACCATAAAACTCAATTTCCATTATTGTCTCCAGGTCAATTTCTTTCTATTTATGGAATAATAATATACCAAGGAATCAAGGGGCCAGATAACACTTTCTAAACAGCACCACAAATCGGGCCACACAAATCGCACAAATCGGGTCCACAAATCGGGTCAGGCCTTACAAAACACATAATTAAACCCTTTCCTCATATGATTTAACAGCTCTACTTACCGTAGCATAACTAACACCAAAAACCTCGCCGACTTCATTCAACGTATAATGACCACTCAAATACGCCTTTGCCATTGCTTCCTGACGATTACTAAATTGTTGTTGGTAATAGTCTAGCGGTTTAGCGGGCGCCCGTTTTTGCTTTTTGGGTATGTCTTTCAATGATTGCTCGGGATCAAGCTTACATTGCATGTCTTCTACAAATTCGTCTGTGCCTAGATAAATTTGATTCTTAAGATATTCCCAAGGCGACGGCTGATTTTTGCCTGCTTGTACAAATTCGCGATAGCTTGCTTCTGCTAAGTTTTTCTTATCTGAAAAACAGGAAAGTATCCAATCTGTCGTTAGACAAGGTTCATTCTCTGTAAATCCTGCTGTTGCACAGTAGCTACTCCATTGCCAGTCTTTGGCTGATCGGACCATTCGCGCTCTAACTGGATTTAAGACGATATACCTCGACAACTCCAATAAATAACTATCTTTTTCAATCAATATTGCCTTATACCTGCCTTGAAAAATATGGCCGACTCTCTTGTGTTTTCTATTGTAGCTTTGTGTATAAGAGCCGTTGATGTATTTCATGCCCTTAGATAAGCTCGGGGTGCCTGTTTCTATTAACAAATGGTAATGATTGGACATCAAGCAGTAGGCATGGCAATACCAATCATGCCGGGTGCATGCTGTTTGCAATAATTGTAAAAAAACAATTCGGTCATCATCGTCGGCATAGATATCTTCACGTGCATTTCCCCTGGCCGTCACATGATACAAGCCACCCGCAAATTCGATTCTCAAGGGTCTTGCCATTTTTTTTATTCCCAACTGAAATTATGTCGGATTATAAAAGGCTACCTTACTCCATGTCAATTGTAAGGCCTGACCCTGCTACCGCTTCGACCATCACCGCCAGACTCTGCATCCCTTTCCTGAAATCCACCGGCGTCGCACAAAGATAGACTGCCGGCAGATCTTCCGCAGGGCGCATCATTGCGGCAGTAACCGACTGA
>JBDLIZ010000690.1:0-3303 GCA_039714615.1 Pseudomonadota bacterium
ACTTTCAATTCGCCTTATCGCGTCCCTACTACACCCTTCCTGAGAAAACGGCACCGGATGGTGGCGGTTTACTGAGCATTACCGTCAATCCGTATACGTGCAAGGGTTGTTTGGAGTGTGTGGCGGTTTGCGATGATGATGCCCTACGACCGGTTAAACAAACAAAAGACTCCGTCAATCGTTTGAAGAATAACTGGAATTTCTGGCTGGAACTACCTAATACGCCGAAACGATTCATACGCGTCGATAATCTTGAAGAACGCATCGGTGCACTGGAGACCATCCTACTCAATAAAGAAGTCTATCTAAGCTTTCCTAGCGGCGAAGGCGCTTGCATGGGGTGCGCCGAAAAAACGGTTCTACATCTTTTCATTGCCACCGTAGAATCTCTCGTTGGACCGAGGATCGAAAGCCATCTAGCCCACCTCGATGATCTCATTACCCGTTTTGAGGAACATATACGGCTTAAGCTGATTGAAGAAATTGATGTCGATGATATGGAAGCGATGGCCGAAGTTGTGAACCGGATAAGCGATACTGACCTCACCCTTGCAAATATCGCTGGTAAGATCGAAGACCTGCGTGGCAGGCAACCCATCGATCAGGATTGGTTCCGGCGCGTGACCCAACTACTCTCCAAACTCAAGCGGCTCAAGTGGAGATATACGGAGGGAACAACGGGCAAAGGGCGTGTCACCATGGGGATGGTCAATGCCACCGGTTGTACGTCGGTATGGGGAAGCACCTACCCTTATAATCCTTACCCATTTCCCTGGGCCAATCACTTATTTCAAGACAGCGTGTCGATGGCGATGGGTATTTTTGAGGGACATATGGCCAAGATGGCCGAAGGTTTCAAGGCTATTCGCTTGGCTGAGCTTGAACTCGCCGGCAGATACAACCCTGAAGAGCATGAGGGGTTTTTTAAGTTGTTTGGTTGGCATCAGTTCAGTGACGATGAGCTTCTGCTCTGTCCACCGGTTGTCGTAGTTGGCGGCGATGGCGCGATGTACGACATCGGCTTTCAAAACCTGTCACGCGCGATGATGTCCGGTAAGCCGATCAAGGTAGTCGTAGTGGATACCCAGGTATACTCAAATACGGGTGGTCAGGCCTGTACCTCAGGGTTTTTGGGCCAGGTGTCAGATATGGCGCCATTCGGAAAGGTCAGCGCAGGCAAGCAGGAGGTGCGTAAGGAAATCGGTTTGGTGGCCATGGCCCATCGCACCACCTACGTTATGCAAAGCACCATCGCCAACGCCAATCATATGATCGAAGGTTTTATCGAAGGCTTAATGACACAGCGACCCGCTTTATTCAATTGCTATACTTCGTGTCAACCAGAACATGGAATCGGCGATGATGCGAGTTACCGTCAGGCAAAATTAGCTGTGGAATCAAGAGCCTATCCATTGTTTCGATATAATCCCGATAGAGGAAAAACGCCGGCAGAATGCTTTGACTTGGAAGCGAATCCCAGTATCGATCAAGATTGGCCGAGTTACCAACTCACCTATATCGATGGTGGCCGGGAAAAAGTGATGGACTTGCCGATGACGTTCGCGGATTTTGCGATGACAGAAGGCCGTTTTCGCAAGCATTTTCGCAAGGCGGAACCCGACACCTGGCATGAAGACATGATTCCACTGGCGGAGTTTCTGAATCTAGCCGAGGACGAACGGAATGGCAAATGGCCCTTCATATGGACGATCAATAGGCGGCAGGAGTTGAGCCGACTACTGGTGGACCAGACGATGGTGGAATCCTGTGAAGATCGCAGAAATTTCTGGGTCATGCTAAGGGCACTTGCCGGCATCGGGAAAGAGGTATCGCATGAGGATCTTGAAGCAAAGATTAAAAAAGAGGTCTTGGACAGGCTCAGCGCTGGGCTGATGCAATTGGCCAGCGGTCAGGCAGAGGGGTTAACTGGAGCCGAAGCGGTCAATACCCTAGCACCGGCCGCCACGCACGTTACTGAGGCACCGCGGACACCCAAAGTGACAAGTGAATATCTGGCTCCATGGATCGAAAGTAAGGACTGCACCGGCTGTGATGAATGCGTCAAACTTGATTCGAATATCTTTGCCTACGACGAGAACAAGAAGGCATACATTAAGAATCCGCAGGGTGGACCCTACCGGAATCTTGTCAAGGCGGCCGAGAGGTGTACGGCGCAGGTTATTCATCCGGGTTTGCCTAAAGAACGGATCGAGAAGGATACCGACAAATGGATCAAGCGAGCTGAAAAGTATAACCAGTGAACCACTCAAAAATACCTATTCGGCATGCGCTGGTACAAAATAAAGTCATTTCCGCACGGCGTGCATCCTCCGGACAAGAAAAGCGATATCAACCACTTGCCGATCCAGCGCTTTCCCTTCGCACCAGTGATGGTTATTCCGCTATCGCAACATATGGGAAAACCCGCCATACCGATCGTTCGAGAAGGGCAAGAAGTGATCCGTGGTCAGTTGATCTGCCGCGCCGATGGATTTTATTCGGTGCCGATACACGCCCCTGCTTCCGGAACGATCAAGAGGATCGATCTGGTACCAACGATCAGTGGGAAAATGAATCCCGGCCTGTATCTCGAGCCCTTCCCCGGGTCGACCCAGGAGGTCGCTGACGGCACGCCTTGTCCGCTGGAGTCGGCTGAACCGGATGACATTATATCTGCCGTTCAGCAGGCAGGGATCGTCGGCCTGGGCGGTGCTGCGTTTCCAACCCATGTGAAACTGAAAATTCCCGAGGATAAGTGCATCGATACCGTGATTATCAACGGCATCGAGTGTGAACCCTATTTAACGACCGACCATCGAGTCATGCTGGAACAGACCGCCGACATCTTTACTGGCATACGCTACTTGCTTAAAGCGACAGGAGCAAAACGCGCAGTGATCGGTGTTGAGGCCAATAAACAAGATGCTGTGAAGACATTGCATGCCGGCATACCCAATGGCGAACCGATCTCCTTGGTGGTATTAGATGTCAAGTATCCGCAGGGGGCGGAAAAGATGCTTGTCACAACGATACTAGGTCGCGAGGTGCCTTCGGGCGGTTTACCCGTCGATGTTCATACCCTTGTGGTCAACGTTGCGACAACGGCGGAGATTGGTTGCCTATTACCGCATGGTCGAGGTATTCAAGAGCGTGTCGTTACGATTACGGGGCCGGCTGTTAGAAAGAAAGGAAATTATCGCATCGCCATTGGAACACCATTGCGGTTCGTGCTTGACTATGTGGGCGTCGCGACCGACATCAGCCGGGTGTTTTTGGGTGGTCCGATGATGGGACAGGCGGTAC
>JBDLIZ010000691.1:0-3300 GCA_039714615.1 Pseudomonadota bacterium
AGGCCGAAGCGATGGAAATTGCGAACGATACCCTCTATGGCCTTGGTTCGGGCGTTTGGTCGCGCGATATTCACCAGACTCATGAGTTCGCAGGGGGTGTTCAGGCAGGCCGCGTATGGGTTAATTGTTTCCACCTGTATCCAGCGCATGCATCGTTTGGTGGTTACAAGCAATCGGGAATCGGTCGTGAAACACACAAGATGATGCTGGATCACTACCGGCACACCAAAAATGTCTTGACGTCCTATGACAAGAACCCGATGGGTTTTTTCTGATCTCTGAATGGCCCTCGCAACCATCGGTCAAGGACCGTCGCGTGGCGGGTAGGGAGAAATGTACGCACGAGTGAATATCACTGATGCAGCACGGCAGGTCGTCGACCAGCTGCGGGAAAAACATGGTCCATTGATGTTTCATCAGAGCGGGGGCTGCTGTGATGGCTCATCGCCAATGTGTTTTCAAGTCGATGACTTTCGAGTCGGCGCCAGCGATGTGCTGCTCGGGGAAATCCATGGGTGCAACTTCTATATGTCCAGGAGCCAGTTCCGACACTGGCAGGGAACCCATCTGACGATTGATGTCACTCCCGGTCGTGGTGCGAGTTTCTCTCTGGAAATCCCGCTCGGTGTGCGCTTCGTGACAAAGTCACGTCTGTTTACCGAGGAAGAAGAGCAGGACCTTGTGCCTGTCAGATGCGCTGCTTAGGCAACACCCTGTCATTCGTGAGAGGGCATGCCACGCGCCTTTTTCGGTGTCCACGAAACCGAAGCAAGAGCAGAATGCAGAGATTCGCGGGGCAGGGCGCCCCCCAAGGCTATGCGGCTATCAGCGGGACGGCCAGTACGGCGAGGGGCTCTGGGGACGTTGCTAACGTACGAAGCGAGCCCCCGCTACCAGGAAAACTGAAAACCCGGCCTAGCGCCGGGTTTTTCTTGCCCTTCTACCCCCCAACTTTGACCGCTTTACGATAGCCGCCGCTGAGGTGATAGAGTTTCTAACGGCGGCAGGCGAAACAAAGCGGCCAATCAGCACCCGCCGAAATTGCTCTGTGGAAGATCGTTATTTCTTTAATTCCGAAGCCGTTTGAGCCTCAGCTAGGTAGAATCCGCGGTCACGGAATACGCTGGAGCTGATTTGTCATTCTGGGAGGAAATCAAGCGACGCAAGGTAGTCCGCGTAGCAGTGGCCTACTCAGTCGTCGCCTGGCTACTTGTCGAAATAGTGGTGACAGTAGAAGCGCCCCTAAATCTTCCGGGCTGGATGGACACCTTTGTCATTGTCCTGGTTGTGATCGGATTTCCGTTAGCTCTTATTCTGAGCTGGGCTTACGACCTAACCCCTACTGGGATTGAACGCACAAAGCATCTCGAGAGCTCTGACCAGATCTCCCAGGAATCAACCGCAGCCATGCCTCAGGAGCAAGAGTCTCCACTAAACGTACTTCCCTATTCATTAGCTGTCCTGCCCTTCGCGAACATGAGCGATGACCCGGAGCAGGAATACTTCAGCGACGGCCTGACGGACGACATAATCACAGACTTGTCCCTCATCCCAGGGTTATTTGTAATCGCCCGCAATTCTACTTTCACTTACAAGGGTAAATCCGTAGACGTTCGCCGATTGGGGCAGGAAATGGGCGTACGCTACGTGTTGGAAGGGAGCGTGCGCAAATCCAGCAACCAAGTGCGGGTTACCGCGCAGTTGATCGAAGCGGCCAGTGGTCACCACCTGTGGGCCAAAAGGTATGATCGGAGCCTGGAGGATGTGTTTGCCGTTCAAGACGCGTTGACCAAGGAAATTGTCACGGCACTGGATGTGGAACTCGTCTCGGGAGAAAAAGGCAGGCATCAGCGAAGCCGCGTAAAGAATCCCGAGGCCAGAGAAGCCCTTTATCGCGGAATGGCTCAGTTTTACAAATTTGATGAGACCAGCCATGCCCAAGCGAAGATGTTTTTTGAGCAGGTCACGCGCTTGGAGCCGGATTCGATCCTGGGGTATGTATGGCAAGCACAGATGTGCCAGATAGAAATATTTTTCGGTCGGAGCGAAGACAAGGGTTCGTCGCTTAAGAACATGGAGGTGTTCATAGAGAAGGCGCTGAAAATTGACGACAGAGACCCGCTGGCCCTCGGACATGCCGGGATGCACCAGCTTTTTTTGGGGAACCACGATCAGTCCATCGCCTTTGCAAAGCAGGCGCTTGCCGAAGCGCCGGGCATGGATTCTCCTTATTACTCGCTGGGTTGGTTTCAAATGTTTAACGAGACTCCGCTGGAGGGAATCGAGAATCTCAAGCGAGCTATGAGGCTAAGCCCCATAGTGACCGCGCCTCGATCAACAATTCTGGGGACGGCTTATCGCAACGCAGGACAACTGGAACTCGCAGTCGCTACCCTGGAAAATACAGTGAACCGTTTTCCCGCGTTTATTTCCGGCCGGGTAGCCCTGGCATCATGTTATGCCTTGATGTGTAAGGAGCAGGAAGCAAAACAAGAGGCGCGTGAAATACTACGGAGAGACCCTGCCTATACGATTGCTCGGTACACGACTCCGAATTTGTACCGCAACAAAGAAACAATGGAAAAATGGGCCGAATCCCTTCGCAAGGCGGGTATACCTGATTGAGTGATTGCATCCAGGCCAAGTCTCAGATATCTGCTTCTGCCCGTTTGCTGCCCTTCATATTGGCGGTTCTGCCACTGAGTGAATCACCGCTTTGGACGACAGCAGAAATTCGCGGAGTAGGGCGCCTAGGGCTAGCCAGCTATCAGCGGGAGCTCCAGTACCGTGACGGGTTGTGACGCCATTGCTAACGGACAAAGCGAGCCCTCGCTACCAAGATTTGGCTGTTTATATGCAGCCGACCAGAAAGCCTCGTTTCGACGAGGCTTTTTGCGTTTGGGAAAGGGTTCGCCCACAACACCCCATTACGCATCATCGCCGGGTGATACCCTGGCCGGCCCGTGTCAGCCGGCTCGGTCTTGAAGCCGAGACTTAAAAGATCTAACTCATCGACAAACACATCGATGACCCGCACGGCGCCCTCTTCAGCCACGTAATCATCAAGTCTCTCAGGGAAAAGTGTCGCCCGACTGCGATCCGCGCCCACAATAAATCCGCTCATCGGCTGCGTCCTCGGCTGGAAAGCTCTATTCTATTAGCCAACCGAGTTTTCACACAGGCTGGACCCTTTGCGGACGCTGGACGACGACGTCGCTATTAGTCGATTCCAGTGGAGCCGACACGGGTGTACATTTGCTCGCGTATAACTCGAATCACCGGGAGGAGAGAATGGCCAAT
>JBDLIZ010000692.1:0-3280 GCA_039714615.1 Pseudomonadota bacterium
TGTAACCGTTTGTATCAGAACAAGGCGGTGAAACATCGAGTAACAAAACCCGGGTTTTCTGAAATAGGTCGGTTACATCGCTGTGTTTATTTATTAGTCATCGACGCGTCGTTTTACAAATTTGCAGTAAGTGCTCAGCCCAAGAGAAATGATTTTTGCGTCGGGGAATAAAGGCTCGTGGCTAACGGGACAACAGAGGTCAAGGCAATGATCGTGCAGGAAATCGCCAAACAAACGGGTATAAGCCCACAGGTAATCCGCTATTATGCGCGCATAGGGTTGTTGGAACCGAAACGCAATCCTATCAACCGTTACCGTCAATTCGGGGAGCGGGAGGCGCGACGCCTGCGGTTCATCCGACTAGCTCAGGATGTTGGGTACACTTTGAAGGACATCAAAAAGATGCTTGTCGCGCTGGACAGGGGCGAACTCTCCGAGCACTTAATACGACTCACGCTCGATAGAAGGCTTTCATCCACCAGGCAGAAACTGCAGGCGCTTCTGCGGCTCGAACGGTCCATCGAGCAGACATTGAGGCGGCATCTGACGGCGCCGCCGCCGGTCACCGACCTGGATAGCCTCACAAGCTGGATGAGGTCTGCTTTGAGGTCTGCGAATGCCTGATCTGCTATGGAGGAATAAGGTTTTTTATCGCTTCTTCGCGTACCGGACTATGTCCGGTCAATAAAACATGAAAAAAATCTCTTGCATCGCCTTCACACTCGGCATCTTGATCCTCTCCAGGGTTGGGATCGCCGAGGAGGTGGGGCTCTTGTCTCTGGAGGCCGCCGTCGAAATGGCGCTGCGGGACAATCCGGGTCTGGCCGAGATGGATGCCCGAGCCCGGGCCATGGCGGCCATTCCCTCGCAGGCGGGCAGCCTGCCCGACCCGTCATTGAGCCTCAATGCGCTGAATCTGCCCACCGATAGCTTCGATCTCGATCAGGAGGCCATGACCCAGCTGCAGGTCGGCATCAGTCAGGCCTTGCCTTTCCCGGGTAAGCTGGGTCTGAAGCAGGAGGCGGCCGGATACGATGCCACAGCGGCCGAGGCCGATGTAGGCGAAACCCGCTTACGACTGGTTCGCGACGTCAAGACGCTTTGGTGGACGTTGTTCTACCTGGACCGCGCCCTGGAGATCGTCAAGCAGAATCAGGACCTGCTCAGCCAGTTCGTGGCTATCGCGCAGACCAAGTTCACGGTCGGCGAAGGCCTGCAGCAGGACGTGCTGCTGGCCCAGGTGGAGCATTCCAAGATGCTGGATCGCGAAATCCGCCTCACGGGAATGCGCCGTGTGGAGCAGGCCCGGTTGATCGCCTTGTTGAATCTCTCCGAGCAGCGGATCATTTCTTTGCCGGGTTCTACAGAGCAGGTGTTGCCGCAAGTACTCCCTCAAACCAGCCTGTCCCCGCTGGCTGAAACATCCAGGCCCCTGCTGGCGTCGCTGCGCAGCGGGATCGAGGCGGCGCGCAGCCGCAGGGATCTGGCCAAGCGAGACTACTACCCCGATTTCAAGGTGGGTGCCGCCTATGGGTTTCGCCAGGGAAACAATCCGGATGGCGGCTCCAGGGCCGATTTCGCCTCCTTGCGGTTCAGCATGAGCCTGCCCCTCTACGCCTCGAGCAAGCAGGCCAAGGCCGTAGACCAGCGTAACAGCGAACTGCTGCGCAAGACCCATGCCCTGCGGGACGGCTGGTTGAGGGTGCGGGAGGAGATCGCCCGGGCAGTCGCCGATTTTCAGCGTTCACGCGATCAGGCTATGCTGTTCAAGACCGGCATCATTCCCCAGGCTAACCAGAGCGTGGCCTCCATGCTCGCCGGGTATCAGGTGGACAAGATCGACTTTCTCAATCTGGTCAGTGCCCAGATTACCCTTTTCAATCACCAGACCCGGTACTGGAAGTCCTTTAGCGAGGCCCATCAGGCACTGGCGAGGCTGGAGGCGGCCGTCGGCTCGGAGATGATCCATGAATAAATCTATAACCATAATGCTCTTCATTATTGCTGTGGGTCTAGGTGCCGGTGGCGGCTACTGGTATGCCTTGAAAACAGAGGGAACCACGACGGGTGAAACGGTCAAGCAAGCAGCTAAAAAGCCCCTTTTCTACCGCAACCCCATGAACCCGCAAATCACCTCGCCAGTGCCCGCCAAAGACGACATGGGGATGGACTACGTCCCGGTGTACGCCGACCAAGAGACCGAGGATGCACCCGCCGGCACCGTGAAGATCGATTCTGTGACGGTGCAGGATATCGGGGTGCGTACCGCGCATGCGCAGCGACGCACCCTGTCGCGTACCATTGAGTCGGTAGGGCGGGTGGCTCACGACGAAGAGCGCCTGACCCGGTTGCATCCCAAGACCGAAGGCTGGATAGAGCAGCTGTTCGTGAATAAGACTGGTGAACCGGTGCAAAGAGACACCATTCTGCTCAATATCTATTCACCCAAACTGGTGACCAGCCAGCAGGAATATCTGCTGGCGATGAATAACCTGAAAAGCCTGGAGGCCTTGCAGGACAGCCCCTTTGAGGGAATCCTGAAAGGGGCCCGCGATCTGGTCAGGAGCTCCCGTGAACGTCTGGTGCTGCTGGACGTGCCGGAGCACCAGATCCGTGAACTCGAGCAAACCCGCCAGGTCAAGAAGAGCCTGCATATCCACTCGCCGGTCAAAGGCATTGCGATGAAGATCAACGTCCGTGAGGGACAGTATGTCACGCCCAAGACCGAACTCTTTACGCTGGCGGATCTTTCCCGGGTGTGGGTGTACGCAGAGATCTATGAGAACGAACTACCCTGGGTGCAGGTGGGTGACGAGGCGCAGATGCGTCTTGCCGGGGTGCCCGGGCGGGTGTTCCGTGGTCAAGTGACCTATGTCTACCCCTATGCCGAGGCCAAGACCCGCACCATAAAGGCTCGATTGGAATTCGAAAACGAAGACCTGTTGCTCAAACCGGACATGTTTGCCAATGTCACCATCCACGCAAAACGCAGCATAGATGCAGTGGTCATTCCTGCTCCATCGGTGGTGCGCTCTGGCGTTCGGGAACAGGTGTTCGTAGTGCGCGCGCCCGGCAAGTTCGAGCCTCGGGAGGTGGAGTTGGGTGTAAGCAGTGGGCCCTGGGTCCAGGTTCTTGAAGGTCTGGAACCTGGCGAGGAGGTCGTTACCTCGGCCCTGTTTCTCATCGACTCCGAGTCCAAGCTGCGTGAAGCGGCAGCGAAAATGCGGGAGCCAGACAATGATTGAGAAGATCATTGCTGCATCGCTGCGCAATCGCTTCC
>JBDLIZ010000693.1:0-3279 GCA_039714615.1 Pseudomonadota bacterium
CATTGGCCCTGTACAGTCTGGTGAGCGGTGCCAGCAAGGGCACGGTGACCATCACTGATGCGCAGACGGGCGCCTTTAACTATGCCCCGGATCTCCAGGGTGTGGGGGGGATGGACAGCTTCAGCTATCAGATCGACGATCCGCGCAGTGAAGTGACGATAAAGACCGCCACCGTGATCATTCAACCCAGGCTCATGTTGCTGGGGGATTCGATCACCGAAGGATTGATCGATGCCGCCAACGGACTACCCTCCCAGGAGCAGCGTATAGGTTACCGAAAATCCTTATACGATGTATTGCTGACGGAGAATTTCCAGGTAGAGCTGGTGGGCAGTCAACGCTCGGGCACGGCGATGTTGGGTTTCGATGCCGACCATGAAGGACATCTGGACTGGAGTGCGGCAGAGCTGGCCTATGGCCGGGTTGCCGATGGCAGCGACGGTGTCTTCGCCTGGTTGGAGAGCAATTCTGCCGACATCGTGCTGTTGCATGCCGGCTCCTACGGATTGACTGGTAGCGTGGATCAGCTCGATGCCCTGCTGGACGAGATCGATCGCTGGGAGACCAGTGCCAACGGTAATCGCGTCACGGTCATCGTGGCGCAAATCATCGATCAAACACCGTTGAACCTCCAAGTGCAGGGCTTCAATCAGAATCTGCAGGCCATGGTTGGGGACCGGGTCGGTAATCCCGAGCATGCGGCCTATCCGGATGATATCATCGTGGTCGATCAGTATTCGGCATTGGCCTATCCGGGTGATCTCGCCGATGCCATGCATCCCAATGCCTCGGGGTATGACAAGATGGGGCAGGTATGGAAGGCGGCCTTGATGGATAATAATCTACTGCAGCGGTGTCAGTGATCTTTGGGAAGCAATGCCATGCCAACAGACCCTCACTGAAAGCGCCTTAAATTGATACCAATTTAAGGCGCTTTTTGTCGATTCATTGTTTATCTCCCCCGACCGATAGCGTAATAGCTAAACCCTAGCTGGTTCATGACTGCCGGGTCGTACAGGTTACGACCGTCGAAAATGACGGGCTCTGAGAGCCGTTGCTTTACCATGTCGAAATCGGGGCTCCTGAATTCGTTCCACTCGGTAACGATGGCCAGTGCATCGGCAGACTCCAGCGCCTGTTCAGCGGAATTCGCCAGCCCCAGGCTAGCGTGATTCTTATAGATTTTTTGGCATTCGTCCATGGCGACGGGATCATAGGCCTGGACCCTGGCGCCGGCGTTCCACAGGGCCTGCATAAGGCTGCGGCTAGGGGCCTCGCGCATATCGTCGGTATTCGGTTTGAATGCCAGCCCCCACACGGCGATGACCTTGTGTTTGAGGTTTCCCGCAAAATGGGTGTTGATCTTGTCGAACAATCGTCCCTTCTGACGCTCGTTCACCGCCTCTACGGCATTGAGCAGTTGGGCCTCATAACCGATCTCCTTCGCGGTACGTTCCAGGGCCTTGACATCCTTGGGAAAGCAGGAGCCGCCATAACCGCAACCCGGATAGATGAAACGATATCCTATGCGTGGGTCTGAGCCGATGCCGGTGCGTACCTGCTCGATATCGGCACCGAGCCGCTCGGCCATGTTGGCCAATTCGTTCATAAAACTGATCTTGGTGGCCAGCATGGCGTTGGCCGCATATTTGGTCAGTTCGGCGGAGCGAATGTCCATGGTCAACAGACGATCGTGGTTGCGGTTGAAGGGGGCGTAGAGCGCACGCATCAGTTCAGCGGTTCGCGGATTGTCGGTTCCCACCACGATCCTGTCGGGCTTCATGAAATCTTCTATCGCCGCCCCCTCTTTGAGAAACTCTGGATTGGAGACGATATCGAATTCAATGTCTAGGTCCCTCTGTGCCAATACCTCGTGTGCGGCTTGTTTGACCTTGTCCGCGGTACCTACGGGTACTGTGGATTTGTTCACTATGATGCGGTATTCGTTGAGGTTTTGAGCGATGTTGCGAGCGACGGTGAGCACATGGCTCAGGTCCGCGGATCCATCCTCATCTGGCGGCGTCCCCACGGCAATGAACTGAAATAGTCCATGCTTGACGCCCTCTGCGGCATCCAGGGTAAAGCGCAATCGACCCGCCTTGCTGTTAGAGTGGATGAGATTGTCTAATCCCGGTTCATGAATGGGGATTAGACCTCGTTTGAGTTTTTGGATCTTCTCTGGATCGATGTCTATGCACAGTACATGATTTCCAACTTGTGCAAGACAGGCGCCAGTGACCAGTCCGACGTAACCCGAACCGTAGATGGTGACGTTCATTGAATGCTTTCCTTAGTGGATTCTAGTGGAAGTCAGGGTGAATCAATTTGGGAATCGTAACAAAGCCTGTGTTGGGTTCCTATTATATCTGTTTGAGCCTGACGGATTGGTCGATAATCTGTTGATTTGATTTTATCAATTGGTATATACCCATGACGGATTGGTTTTCAGGTGTGCAGAGTGCCTGGAAAATTCATTCGTCATGGGTATGCAGCATCACCCGACCCATGTTTGAGATTGTCCCGGCATAATGCGTAGCGGACGGATATCCATATTTTCATAATAAAAAGGTTATTTAATGTTGACACCGAAATCGGGCTAAAGCACAATTAGCGGCTTCGCTTGAGGAGGGGTTCCCGAGTGGTCAAAGGGGGCAGACTGTAAATCTGTTGGCTCAGCCTTCGGAGGTTCAAATCCTCCCCCCTCCACCAGTTAGTGCTTTGGCTGGTGTGTGCGGGTGTAGTTCAATGGTAGAACCTCAGCCTTCCAAGCTGATGATGGCGGTTCGATCCCGCTCACCCGCTCCAGAATGATTGTGGGGCGGGGATCGCTTGTCATCATCGATTTTTTACGCAGAGACGCCAAGTATTACCAATTACAGGAGCCTAGGCGTCTATTGTCGCAGAGAATGACCAAGCCCACATAGCTCAGTCGGTAGAGCACTTCCTTGGTAAGGAAGAGGTCACCGGTTCAAATCCGGTTGTGGGCTCCACGTTATTTAGAAACGCACCTGGATTGATATTTAAACGGGTAATTAATCAATATCTTGGTTGGGCGGGCAAACAGGAGTGCCGGATTTCTAGGTGTCTGCGCTTCGCTAGTATTGATTGTAACAGCAATTGATTGTCGGCCTTAGAGGTCGCGGTCGGCGGACAACACAGTAATCGCAGGAAAAGAGCAAATGTCGAAAGAGAGATTTGAGCGCACCAAGCCGCATGTAAACGTAGGGACGATAGGTCATGTAGACCATGGTAAGACGACGTTGACGGCGGCGATGACGA